>JALWJU010000196.1:0-4408 GCA_026997055.1 Paracoccaceae bacterium
AGCACCCGTTCGCCGCGCTGCAGGATCGCCGGCACTTCGTCGGGCCTGAGCCCAACCCACCCACCGCTGTGCATCCTTGGCGCGCCGGCAAAGGCCAGGGCGGGGACCGCCCGTGTCGGCCCGCCGGTGCCGACCACGCCGCCCGAATGCAGAACGCTGGCGAAGAGGCCAGGGTTGCCGGCGAGTTTGCCGAGGGCGCCACCGAGGCGCTCGGCCAGTGGCCCCAGGATGAACTTCCGGGCCGAGAGCTGCGCGAAATCCGCCAGCATCGAGGATATCAGCGAGCGGAATTCCAGCTTTCCGGTGCGCACGAAGTTGCCCATGGCCTGTTCCGCGCTTCGGAACGCCCCCACGAGGCTCTCGCCGATGCCCTTGCCGAGATCGGCGGCCTTTTCGGCATAGGCGGCAAGCGTTTCTCTGGCCGCGTCCAGCCCGGTGGCCTGTTCCTCGAGCGCTTTCAGGGTGGCGCGAACCCCGGCGGAGGCGCGGTGCTGCTCCCGGTTCCATGCGGCCAGCGCCTGCTGGTTGCGCGCCACGGCTTCCGCATTGGCCATATAAGCCTCACGCTGGCGACGCAGCCCTTCCTGCAGGATCGGATCTGCGCCGGACACGTCGCCCACGCTGGCATCGAACCGCGCCCCGGCCAGCGCCCTTGCCTGCCCGACAGGGTCGTCCTTGAATTTCAGACGGATCTCGCTCTGGCGCAGCGACGAGAGGCTTTGGCCCACCAGCGACATGGCGTTGCCGGCGGCGCGCGCGAGTTCGTCTGCGAGCGTCGTCGCCTGCGCCGCCGCGCCGCCGACCGAGGCGGATGCATCGTCCATGGTCGAGCGGAACCGGATCGTGGCGAGCGCGGCGTCAGTGAGCTGCTTCAGCAGGGTGCGCTGCTCGGCTGTCATGTTCTCCACGCCGCCCAGCGCCGCGGTGTAGGCCTCGCGCAGTCGCTCGAGCGCCACCGCCTGTTCTTCGATGCCTTTCGCATCCCGCAGGTCGGCCATGGCGGCTGCCAGTTCGTTTGCATCCATGGCGGCAATGCCCAGTGCGCTGCTCAGGTCGTTGACCGGCCGGGTGAAATTGCCCAGCGCAAGCAGAGCTTCACGGATTTCGGCCATGCGTGCCTGCAGCCGGATGTTCCTGACCGCGTTGTCGCCGATACCAAGACCTTCGGAGAGAATGGTCCTCTGCTCTGCACGCAATTGTTCGAGCTCGGTCTTGAGGGCAGCAACCTTTCTTGCCGCCTCCCGGAATTCACCGGAGGTCACGGTTCCGATATCGCCCAGCGCCTCGCGTGCTGCCGTCAAGCCCCTTGCGATGCTGTCGAGCGCCTCCAGCTTCGCCAGATCGCGCTGAACGATCAGCAGGGCGCGCGCCTCGCCCGCAAGATCGCCGTATTTCTTGACCAGCTCGTCGGTGGGCGCCGCTGCCGCCTTCACGCTGGTGGCATAGGCCGACACCGCCCCATCGAGCCCCTTGACCGTCTCGGACAGCTTCTTGCCGGCGTCGGCTGCGTCCAGCATGTCCACGACGAAGGGCCCGAGCACCGCGGCCACGGTGCCGATGGCGATGCCGAGGCCCCCGAAGCCCAGCAGCAGGTCCGGCATCTGGATTGAGAGCGCGCGCAGGTAGTCGCCGGTCATGGCACCCTGCTGGGCGACCTGGTTGAGCTGCAGCCCGACGTTGCGCATCGCCCAGCGCGCCGACTTCGAGCCGCGACCCAGCCCGCCCATGCGCCGGTTCAGGTCGTCGACCTCGCGACCTACCAGCGCGAATGACCGCTTGGCATCCTCGCCGATTCCGCGAAACTCGGCCCTTACCCGCTTGCCGCCCGTCGCGTCGATCCGCACGCTGACGCGCTTTTCAGCCATGGATCAGTCCTCTCCTTGATCTTGCGAACCACGTGGCTTATTTTTTGCAGGCCCGGTCGCGTCAGGAACTCGCGTTGGCGCGCTTGCAGTTGGCACGTCCGTAGTCCGCAACTGCCGGGCACACCGTCCTTCGATCATTCCTCGCTTCGTTCATTCATGGCGCGCACCATCACCGCCTCGATCGGCGGAAGCAGATGGCCGGCCGCGCGTGCATCGACGCCCAGCGCCCCGGCCAGAGCCAGCGCCGCGCCCATGTCCCAGCCGATGACGCCGCCGGCGGGAGAAACCCGCAGCTGCCCGCCGAGCCGCCCCACCAGATCCCAGACCTGCTGCCCCTCATGCGACTGCGGGGCATTCAGTCGGCGCGGGCACTCTTCGCAGACGCCTTCGCAGCTTTCGCAGTATCCTCCGCCCCCGCCGAACTCCCATTCGGCAAGGGCGACGAGACGTTTTTTTCCGATTCCAGCGCGTGCAGCGGGGCCAGATAGAGGGCCCGGAAGGCCAGATAGACCCAGGGGATATCCATCAGCGCGTCGATGAGCGCAGGGGCGGGTTTTTCCAGCACCTCGCCCTCGGCATCGCCCACGCCTTCCCAATCGATGATCACGCGCCGCGCCCAGGCTTTCGCCTCGAGGACGCCCGCGTCGATTTCCGTATCGTCCTCGAATGCGCCGGCCTGAGCCATTTCCTGCCATACCTGCGCCGCGGTGGCGCTCAGCGGCGGCAGCACGCGCACCCGCACCCCGCGGCCGAGATCGAGCCATTTCGGCTCCGTCGAAAGATCCAGTCTGATCATCAGTAGCTCGCAATCTGGTTTTTCAGGACGACCGTGCACATCTTTCCTGCGCCCGAATCGAAAGCCGCCTGCCAGTCGAAGCTCGCCTGGATGCCCTGCGGCCCCTGGATTTCGACTTTCGGGATCGGAAGATAGACCTTGTGCGCGGTCAGCTTGAGATTGACGGTGCTGGAAAGAGACCAGGAGAACTCCAGCGAGGCTGCGCCTCCGCTGATCGCCTGATCCATCAGCACGGTATCGGCGAAGCGCACGTCGATCCGGCCGGTCAGCTCGGCCATGGATGGATCGGCCCCGTCGATCTTGCCGTCCGAGCGGATGGTCTCGATGCGATCGAGGTTGTTCTTGTAGCTCACGTCGGCTGAAACGATGTTGCCGAGGCTCGTGCCGTTGCGCAGGATCGAGCCGTTGAAATGCCCGAACCGCTGCAGGTTCCACGCGGTCGGCGTGCCCGCTGCCGTGGTGGTCGCCACGTTCTCGCCCTGGGCTACCAGGCTGGCGGTGGCGGTCAGCAGCCCGCGCCGCTCCATGGTCCAGCGGAGTTCATCCAGCACACAACCGGTATACATGGCGAATCGCGGGATCTCCGGCAGGGCGACCTCGATGGCCATGCTGGGCAGCGACCAGCTGCCGGAGGTGTAGGTGTGGGTCTTGTTGGTGGTGCCGGTGGTGGTGGGCGCGTCGAAGGCCGCCTTCAGCCAGAAGCCGATGGCTTCGGCGTCGATCGGGATCTCGATATCGCCATCGACCGTCACCGCGTCCTTGACCGGGGCGAGCGGATCTCGCCCGTAGCCCAGAAGTTCGGAATTCAGGAGCGGCTGATCCGCTCCGAGCGACGAGCGGGCGAAGGGCATCTGGAAAAAGCCGCTTGCGGGCGCGGTGCCGTAGGTCGTCTCGAACGCGGCCGCGAGCTGCGACCGCGCGCCTTGTGCGCGTGCCATGTGTCAGTCCTTTCGATTGTCGTTTCAGGCGAGCGGATCGCTCGTCGTGTAATGCAGCGTCACCGTGATCACCGCGGCCTTGAGCGCCTGCGCGCCCTCGATGGGCAGATCGACGGGCTGCGGCGCGTCCGGCTCCGACCAGTCACAGAGCCCGCCCAGCGTCCGGTCGGCGGCAAGGGCCGTGCCGATGGCGGCGGCGAGCGCGTCGAAGGCGCTGTCGCGGGTGGTCGGGGTCTTGCCCTGCACGATCGCCTCGACCTCGGCGCGATGCTGCCAGTGGTAGCGCAGGGGCGAGAGCGTCACCTCCGGCGCGCCAGGCTCGCCGTCGCGCAGGATCAGAAGCCCTCCGGCCGGCACGCGTTCTGGAAGCACCTCGCCGCGCAGGACGGTGGCGCCGGGCACGCCCTGCAACACGCCGAACAGCGCCTGCAGGACGTTCTCGCGGGTGGTTGCCATGGACTATCTCCAGTTGCTCACGATAGCCGCCGGAACCGCACGCGCCACCTGCTCCGCGCTTCGCGCCAGATCAAGCCGCTTTGGCAGCTTCACCTGCGGCACGAGGATGAAGATCGGTATCACGACATTCTTCCTGAAGCGCCTCGGTGACGCGACGAAGCCGAGATGGTCCAACGTCCTGCGCTGACGCTGGGTTCCGTCGTCCACGAGCAGCGAGGGACGACCTCGCCGATAGACGAACCGCAGCCGTTTGCCTGTCCGTTCTTCCCAGAGGTGCGGGGTTATGCGTGCGTGTCTTGGCCCCCGCATCCGCCTGGCCACCCGATCTATCGGGATCGCCAGCCAGAAGCCCT
>JALWJU010000196.1:4508-5885 GCA_026997055.1 Paracoccaceae bacterium
CGCCGATAGACGAACCGCAGCCGTTTGCCTGTCCGTTCTTCCCAGAGGTGCGGGGTTATGCGTGCGTGTCTTGGCCCCCGCATCCGCCTGGCCACCCGATCTATCGGGATCGCCAGCCAGAAGCCCTCCTTCGAGCGGATCAGAGCGCCATGTTCATGCGCGCCGACGATTTCGGGGGCTTTCGACCAGATGAGCGCGGCGGCATCCATGCTGTGGGTTTTCTCGGGGTAACGCTGGTTCCGGATGGTATTGGCCAGCCGCCGCCCGAGGCCGGCAGCCCGGATCTGTCCGCGCCAATCCCTCTTGATGGCGCGCCCGGCGCGGTCCATGGCGATCGAAACGGCCTTCTCGGCGGCGACGAACTCGTCATACAGCGCCGCCTGAAGGTTCTCTTCGCTGCGAAACGTGATCCTCATGCCGCCACGAGCTCCGCCGTCCAGATCAGCCGCTCGGCATCGCGTAGCGGTTCGCCCTGGACGATGTAGGAAGCACCGTTCATGTCGATCCTGTCGCCGGCGGCGAGATCCGGGGCATCGCTTGCGAGCATGTCGACGATCAGCGTGTCGGAAACGATGCGCGCGCCGGCAAACGAGGTTATCTCGTCGGGCAGGCGGGCGATGACGCGAAGAGGGATGCCCGGCCCGGTGCCGCCCGGGTAGATCGTGGCGTCCCTGGCCATGATCGGATTGCGAAAGATCGCGGCCAGGGCGCCTGGGAGCGGGTCCACGGTCAGACGGTTCCGTTGAGGCGCACGACGCCGGTGGTGTCGGACGCCCCGCCGGCGACGGCAGCCACGGCCGCGCCGATCAGCGTGTTGCCGGTGGCCGCGGTGGTGCAGCGCTTGTTGGTGTCGTCCCAATAGACCTTCACGCCTTCGGCCCATGCCTGCGAGCCGACCTTGGGAAGGGTGTAGACGCCGGTGGTCGCGATGACCACGCGATCGCCGGCGGCGGCATCGCCGGAGGCAATGCCGAACAGCGAGCCTACAAGCACGCCATCGCCGCTGCCGAGCGCGGCGGGGGCGGTGACGGCGACGTTGTCGCCGCGGGAAACATAGTTCTTCATCTGTCTTTCCTTTCAATGGAGGATGTCCGCCACCCCCTGCGGGATGGCGGGGGCATCGTCATGCGCCGGGGTTCTTGAACAGGCCGCGCCAGTCGATCGCCTTCGCGGCAAAATCGTGCCGGGCCTTGATCTCGACCCCGTCGATCTCGAAACCGGTGCGGGTTTCGGTGTAGACGCCGTTCTGACCGTCGAGATAGGCGTATTCCACCGTGTCGATGCGCGAAGGTTCCGCCGCGAGGAACCAGGGATCGTTGCCGCTCGCGGGGATGAGCCGCTGTTCCTCGATCACCTGCATGCGGCCGGCGAAGGGAT
>JALWJU010000197.1 GCA_026997055.1 Paracoccaceae bacterium
GCAGGAGCCGCGCATTCGCAATTTCACCCTCAATTTCGGCCCCCAGCACCCGGCCGCGCACGGGGTGCTGCGCCTGGTGCTGGAGCTTGACGGCGAGATCGTCGAGCGGGCGGATCCGCATATCGGCCTTCTGCATCGCGGCACCGAAAAGCTGATGGAGAGCCGCACCTATCTGCAATGCCTGCCCTATTTCGACCGGCTCGATTATGTGGGCACGATGAATCAGGAGCATGTCTGGTGCCTGGCGATCGAAAAGGCGACCGGCATCGAGGTGCCGCGCCGCGCGAGCCTCATCCGGGTGCTGTATCTGGAGATCGGCCGCATCCTCAACCACCTGCTGAACGTCACCACCCAGGCGCTCGACGTGGGCGCGCTGACCCCGCCGGTCTGGGGCTTCGAGCAGCGCGAACTGCTGATGGAATTCTACGAGCGCGCTTCCGGCGCGCGCCTGCATGCGGCCTATTTCCGCCCCGGCGGCGTGCATCAGGACCTGCCGCCGGAGCTGCTCGACGATATCGACGCCTGGTGCGAGCAGTTTCCGAAATTCCTCGACGATCTCGACGGGCTGCTGACCGAGAACCGCATCTTCAAGCAGCGCAACGTCGATATCGGCGTGGTCAGCGAAAAGGACATCCTCGACTGGGGCTTTTCCGGGGTGATGGCGCGCGGATCGGGCCTCGCCTGGGACCTGCGCCGCTCGCAGCCCTACGAGCTTTATGACGAATTCGACTTCGAGATCCCCGTGGGCAAGCATGGCGACTGCTATGACCGCTACCTCGTGCGCATGGAGGAGATGCGCCAGAGCGTGAAGATCATGCGGCAGGCCACCGCCAAGCTGCGCGCGCCCGAGGGCCAGGGCGACGTGCTCGCGCGCGGCAAGCTCGCGCCCCCGCGCCGCGGCGAGATGAAAAGCTCCATGGAAGCGCTTATCCACCATTTCAAGCTCTATACCGAGGGCTTCCGCGTGCCCGCCGGCGAGGTCTATGCCTGCGCCGAGGCGCCCAAGGGCGAGTTCGGCGTCTATCTCGTGAGCGACGGCACCAACAAGCCCTACCGCGCCAAGATCCGTGCGCCCGGATTCCTCAGCCTGCAGGCGATGGACCATATCGCGCGGGGCCACCAGCTCGCCGACGTGGCCGCGATCATCGGCTCGCTCGACGTGGTGTTCGGGGAGATCGACCGATGAGCCTGCCGCTCTCCCTGCTGCTGCTCGGCTGGGCGATGGTCCTGAGCGTGGCCTGGCTGGCCTGGACCTTCTGGCGCGACAGCGAAGCGGGGCTGGCGCTGACCACCCACCGGGTCGAGCAGCTGCCCCGGGTGATGGTCAACCGCTATTTCGTCATCTTCATGTTCATGGGCGGCGCGCTGGCCTCGCGCGATCCCCTGTGGATCGCCTATGCCTTCGCGGTCACGGCCATCGCCCCGCTGTGGGATGCCCTGATCTATCGCAAGGCGGGCCAGCCGTATCGAAAGCATCTTGTCGCGGCCCTGTCCAGTGCTCTGGTGGCGGGCTGGGCCGGATATGTTTCCCAGGCAAGCGAGGTAACAGCATGAAATCTTTTTACCTGACCCCGGCATTCGCCGCCCCGGCTCTCGCGGCCTTTCTCGCCTTGCCGGGCGCGCTTGCGGCCCAGAGCCTGCCCGAAGGGGTGAGCGAGGCGGATGTGGAGAGCTTCCGCGCCGCCGTGGTCGCGGCGGGCTGCGAGATCCGCGAAGAGGCCCAGGCCGGTTCGGTGGAAGAGGCGACCGGCTTTGACGAAGACAAGCTCGGGGCGCTGGTCGAATACCTGGTCGCCACCGGCGAGATGATCTACACCCCGGGCCTGCCCGGCCTCGGCATGGAAAACGACCAATGCCCCGGCAGCGACGGCGATGACGAAAATGACGATGACGACGATGACTGAGACATCCGGCGGCGGGCGGCCTGCCTGCCGCGGGGCATTCCGGGGAAAGAACTGACATGCTGCGCCGCCTCTATCGAGAACAACCGGAGAGCTTCGCCTTTACCCCGGAGAACCGGGCCTGGGCCGAAGCCCAGATCAGCAAGTATCCCGAGGGCCGCCAGGCCAGCGCGGTGATCGCGCTTTTGTGGCGCGCCCAGGAGCAGGAGGGCTGGCTCACGCGCCCGGCGATCGAATACGTCGCCGACATGCTGGGCATGGATTACATCCGGGCGCTGGAGGTGGCGACCTTCTACTTCATGTTCCAGCTCAAGCCCGTGGGCTCGGTCGCCCATTTCCAGATCTGCGGCACGCTTTCCTGCATGATCACCGGCGCGCCGGACCTGATTGCCATCTGCAAGGAGCGCATCGCGCCTGAGCCCCACACGCTTTCGCCCGACGGGCGCTTTTCCTGGGAGGAGGTCGAGTGCCTCGGCGCCTGCGCCAACGCGCCCATGGCCCAGATCGGCAAGGATTACTACGAGGACCTGACGCCGGAGGCCTTCATCGCCCTGCTCGACGAATTCGATGCCGGGCGCGTGCCGGTGCCGGGGCCGCAGAACGGCCGCTACGCCGCCGAGCCGCTCTCGGGGCTGACCACGCTCACCGAGCACGAAAGCGGCCGCACCCAGTACAATGCCAGCGTCCAGCGCGCGGTCGATCTCGGCGACACGATCAAGCGCATCGACGGCAGCGAGGTGCCGCTGAGCGCTCCCTGGCGCGATGGCCGGGGCAAGGGAGCGGGAGCGAAGGCCAGGGCAAGGCCCGCCGCGAAGCCGGCGCCGGAAAAGGCTGCGAAAAAGCCGGCGAAAAAGACCGCGAAAAAGGCCGCCAGGCCCGAAACCGCCGCCACCGGCACCCGCCCCGAGGCGCTGAAAGCCCCGCGCGAGGGCGGCGCCGACGATCTCAAGATGATCAGGGGCGTCGGCCCCAAGCTCGAAAAGCTGCTGCATCGTCTCGGCTTCTTCCATTTCGACCAGATCGCCAAATGGAGCGCCGAGGAAATCGCCTGGGTGGACGAAAATCTCGAGGGCTTCAAGGGCCGGGTCAGCCGCGACGAGTGGGTGAAACAGGCGAAGATCCTAGCCGAGGGCGGCACCACCGAGTTTGCACGGAAGGTAAAGAAGGGCGACGTCTACTGACGCCGGGTATCGCATGACGCAGGCAAGACACGACAAGCACGACAAGCACGACGGGCCCGCGAAGGCCCCGGCGCCTGCGTCTTTCACGAGTACATGCAACAACGGGGAGTGGCACGATGGATGAAGAAAACAAGGGCATCTTTTCCTGCAGGGGGATGAGCTGGATTACCGGGGCATTGCTGGGCTTTGCCGCCTATCTGCTCCTGCGCGGGCGCTGGGAGACGGGCTTCCTGCTCGCCCTGATCGTCGCCCTGGCCGTCCTGGTCGCCGTCGCCCTGCTGCTGCAGGCGATCTTCTGCCGCGAGGTCGAGGAGACCGAGGGCGGCTATGCCGCCATGGCCGCCAAGCGCAGCGCCGAGCGCAAGCAATACGAGGCCGAGCGCGCCGCGGCAAAGGCGCAGAAGGCGGAAGCCGCCGCCGAGGCGGAGGCTGAAGCAGAGGCTGCGGCCGAGGCAAAGGCCGCCGCCGAGGCAAAGGCCGCCGCCGAAGCCGCCGCCGAGGCCGAGAAGGTCGCTGCGGCTGCCGCCGAGGCCGAGAAGGCTGTTGCCGAGGCCGAGAAGGCCGCTGCGGCGGAGAAGGCGGAGAAGGCCGCTGCGGCGGAGAAGGCCGAGAAGGCCGGGAAGGCCGCCGCCAGCCCCGCGGCCGAGAAGCCGGCGCCGCCGCCCGCTTCCGACGGCAGGCCCGAGGCGCTTGACGGCCCGCGCGCGGGCGGCGCCGACGATCTCAAGATGATCAAGGGCGTCGGCCCCAAGCTCGAACAGCTTCTGCATTCGCTGGGGATCTACCATTTCGACCAGATCGCCGCCTGGGGCGAGGCCGAAATCGCCTGGATGGACGAAAATCTCAAGGGCTTCAGGGGCCGCGTGAGCCGCGACGAATGGGTGAAGCAGGCCAGGATCCTCGCCGAGGGCGGCACCACCGAATTCGCGCAGAAGGTAAAGAAGGGCGACGTCTACTGACGCCGGAGGGATGAAAAGCATGGCAACCGATCCGCAAAAGAAGGGCCCGGATGGCAGGATGGTGGCGCTCGTCATCGCCGCGACCGGCCTGTTCTGGATCGGCGCCACCTGGGCGGGCGGGCAGTTCGGCTGGAGCACGCGCATCCGCGCCCTGATGGACCTGATCGCGCTGGCGGGGTTCGTCTTTGCCCTGATCACCCTGGCCCGGCTGGTGCGGGCACAAAGGAACGAAGGCCCGAAAGGCTGAGGAAGGAAGAACGCGATGCTGAAGGATCAGGACCGGATCTTTACCAATCTCTACGGCATGCACGAGCGCAGCCTCGCCGGCGCGCGCGCGCGCGGCCATTGGGACGGCACCGCCGCCATCATCGGGAAGGGCCGCGACTGGATCATCGACGAGATGAAGGCATCCGGCCTGCGCGGGCGCGGCGGCGCGGGCTTTCCCACCGGGCTGAAATGGTCCTTCATGCCAAAGGAGAGCGACGGCCGGCCCGCCTATCTGGTCATCAATGCCGACGAATCCGAGCCCGGCACCTGCAAGGACCGCGAGATCATGCGCCACGATCCGCATACGCTGATCGAGGGCGCGCTGATCGCTTCCTTCGCCATGGGCGCGCATGCGGCCTATATCTACATTCGCGGCGAATATGTGCGCGAGCGCGAGGCGCTGCAGGCGGCGATCGACGAAGCCTATGATGCGGGGCTGCTGGGGCGCAATGCCGCCAAATCCGGCTGGGATTTCGACCTCTACCTCACCCACGGCGCCGGCGCCTATATCTGCGGCGAGGAAACGGCCATGCTGGAGAGCCTCGAGGGCAAGAAGGGCATGCCGCGCATGAAGCCGCCCTTTCCCGCCGGCGCCGGGCTCTATGGCTGCCCGACCACGGTCAACAACGTGGAATCCATCGCCGTGGTGCCCACCATCCTGCGCCGGGGCGGCGACTGGTTCGCCTCCTTCGGCCGGCCCAACAATGCCGGCACCAAGCTGTTTGCCATTTCCGGCCATGTGAACAACCCCTGCGTGGTCGAGGAAGAAATGTCGATCCCCTTCAAGGAGCTGATCGACCGCCATTGCGGCGGCATCCGCGGCGGCTGGGACAACCTCAAGGCGGTGATCCCCGGCGGCTCCTCGGTGCCGCTGCTGCCGGGCAAGATCATGGAAGAAGACGCGATCATGGATTTCGACTGGCTGCGCGAGCAGCGCTCGGGGCTTGGCACGGCCGCCGTGATCGTGATGGACAAGAGCGTGGACGTGATCGCGGCGATCTGGCGGCTGAGCAAGTTCTACAAGCACGAAAGCTGCGGCCAGTGCACGCCGTGCCGCGAGGGCACCGGCTGGATGATGCGGGTGATGGAGCGCCTGGTGACGGGGGACGCCGAGATCGAGGAAATCGACATGCTCTGGGACGTGACCAGGCAGGTCGAGGGCCACACGATCTGCGCCCTGGGCGATGCGGCGGCCTGGCCGATCCAGGGCCTCATCCGCCATTTCCGCGACGAGATCGAAGAGCGCATCCGCGCCCGCAAGGCGGGCAGCCGGGTGGCGGCACAATAGGGGCCGGCGGCATGATTTCGCGCATATCCAGCGGCAAACCGGCGGGAAGGGGGGCATCCCGCGCCCTTCCGGGCGCCGGTTATTGCATGACAGGGGCGCGCGCGTCCTTCTCCCTTGCATCAGCAAAGGAGAAGATCATGCCGAAAGGAATCATGGCGAAAACAGCGACATGCCTGCTCGGTGCCGCGGCCCTTGTCGCGGCGGGCGCTGCGGGTGCGGCGGGCGCCGCGGCGACGGCCTCTGCCCCGGTCACCGACTGGAG
>JALWJU010000198.1 GCA_026997055.1 Paracoccaceae bacterium
CGCCGGGCATAGGCGGCGCTGTCGTTTTCCTGTGGCAGGCGGGCAAGGGCGGCATCCAGAAGGGCGTCGTCCACCACGCCGCGCCCGCGGGTCTCGATCAGCTTTTCCACCAGCCAGGGGGTGAATTCCGGGTGCGGCTGGATGGTCAGGATCCGGTCGCCGATTGCCAGCGAAGCATATCGGCAGAAATCGTTGCCCGCCAGCACCTCGGCGCCTTCGGGAAGCTCGGTCACCTGATCCTGGTGCCAGGCGTTGAGGGTCATCTCGGTGCCGTCGGCAAAGCGGTATTCCTGCGGCCCCACCGCCCAGCCGCCGGGGTGCTTTTCGACCTTGCCGCCCAGCGCTTGGGCGATGATCTGGTGGCCGAAACAGACCCCGATCAGCGGCCGGCCGGAATCGTGGATGGCGCGGATCAGGTCTTCAAGCCGGCCGATCCACGGCAGATCCTCGTAAGCGCCATGTTTCGAGCCGGTGATGAGCCAGCCGTCGGCGGCTTCGGGGCCTTCGGGGAATTCGCCATCCACGACCATGTAGGGCGCGAAGCTGAAGCCGTGCCCGGCCAGCAGCGCGGCGAAGATGTCGGCATATTCGCCCATCTCCTCGCGCACTTCGGGCACGGCGTGGCCGGTCTGGAGGATTCCGATTTTCATGCGTCACCGAATTTGATCAAATCTCACCGGCAACCTATCCCAGCCCTATTGACCGGGCAAGGGCCTAACGAACCACATTGGGCCGGATGCGCAGCTTGCGACGCGCCTCCTGGGGCAGGTGGCGGTTGAGCCGCCGGTTGATGGCGCCATAGACGGCGATGACCGTGAGCGTCAGCAGGATGAAATAGCCGGCAAGGATCGGGTAGGCGACGAAGGGGTTGAAGGTCTTGTCGGCGAAGTAGCTGGCGTAATAGAGCGCGTCGCCCTTCTGCCGCCAGGCCGGAAAGCCCGAGAAGAACACCAGCGTGGTGGCATGAAAGAGGAAAATCGCTTCATTGGTATAGGCGGGCCAGGCGAGCCGCAGCATGGTCGGCCAGATGATCCGCCGGTAGCGTTTCCAGCCGGTGAGGCCGTAGGCGTCGGCGGCCTCGATATCGCCCTTGGGGATCGACTTCAGCGCGCCGTAGAAGATTTCGGCGCTGTAGGCGGTGGTGTTGAGGATCAGCACGATCAGCGCCCCCAGCCAGGCGCGGGTCAGCCAGCGGGTCTCGACGGTGATTTCGGTGAAACCGAGATTGATGTCCCAGCCCATCTTGGGCAGCAGCACGAAGGCCTCGTAAAACAGGAAGAACTGGATGAACAGGGGCGAGCCGCGAAAGATAAAGATGAACCATTCCGCCGGCTTGCGCAGCCACCAGCGGCGGTTGGCCTTGGCCATGGCGATGGCATTGGCGAGGAAGAAGCCGAAGAAGATCGCGAGGATGCCGAAATAGAGATTCCACAACAGCCCCGAGCCGATCAGGGTGAAATGCTCGCACAGGGTGAAGTCGCGCTTGGGCAGCAGCCGCTCGCCGATGCCGATCGAGCGCAGGCCATAGGCGACGATGGTGTCGAGACAGGCGCTCATATGGCCAGCCCCTTGTCGGCAGCCCGGCCGCCGGACTTGGCCCCCGAAGTCGCCTGCCCGTGGGTGAGGCGGGCCATGAGCCGGTCGAGCACGATTTCGCTCACCCGCGTCAGCAGCAGGTAGAAGACCAGCAGCGCGAGGAAGTAATAGAGCCGCCAGTCCGGGTGCGGATAGGTGAAGGCCGAGGTCTTGGAGCCTCCCAGCTCGCGCGCCCAATAGACGATATCCTCGACTCCGAGCAGGAACAGGAGCGGCGTGGCCTTGATCAGGATCATCCACAGATTGCCGAGGCCCGGCAGGGCATAGACCCACATCTGCGGCACCATGATCCGCCAGAAGGCCTGCCGCCGGCTCATCCCGTAGGCCTCGGCGGTCTCCATCTGCGCGCGCGGCACGGCCCGCATCCCGCCATAAAGCACATTGGCCGCGAATGCCCCGAAGACGATGGCAAAGGTGATGACCGCAAGGGCGAATCCGTAGGTCTCGTGCACCCATTGCGGGGCCGAGGAAAGCGGCATCTTGGCCGCCGGGCAGACCACGAAATCATTGCCCTGCCGGATCGGCTCGCTCCAGTCGGGGCACTTGATCCTGTGGCGGAGATATTCGATCCCCTGATCCAGCGCGATCACGAAGAACAGGAAGAAGGCGATGTCCGGCACCCCGCGCACCACCGCCGTATAGCCCTTGCCCAGCCAGCGAAGCGGGGCGAAATGCGAGCGCGCCGCCATGGCGCCGGCAAAGCCGAAGGCCAGCGCCACCGGGGCGGTCACCAGCAGCAGCACCATGACCGTGCCGAACGAGCGGTAAAAGGCCATGTGCTTGCCCGTGGTCAGGTAGCAACTGAGCCAGGCGAGGCCCTCGAGCGTGTCGGGATCGGTGCACCAGGAAAACATGCGCAAAGCGGGGCCGCAGCCGGCCCCGCCCTCCTTTGTCGTGACGGATCAGAAGGTCTGGGCGTCTTCGCCGAACCACTTCCTGATCAGGGCATTCAGGCTGCCGTCGTCCTTCATCGACTGAATGGCGGCGTTGAATTTCTCTTTCAGCTCGGTGTCGCTTTCGCGCACACCCATGCCGACGCCGCCGCCGATCACCACGTCATCGCCGACGAACTTCAGCTCGCCGTTACTCTCGGCCACGATCGGGGCGAGGAAGTCCTTGTCGGCCAGCACCGCGTCGGCCTCGCCATTGCGCACCGCGGCGATGGTCTCGTCGGCGGTAGCGAACTCGACCAGCGTCGCGCCGCTATCGGCCACATAGCCGGCCTGAATGGTGGCGGTCTGGGCCGCGATCACGCCGCCCGTCGTGTCCACGTCATCGGACAGCGCGACATAGGCCGAGGGCGAGCCGGGGATGTATTCCTGCGTGAAATCAATCACCTCGTCGCGCTCCGGCGTGATCGACATGCCGGCGATGATGGTGTCGTAATTGCCGCTCACCAGGTTCGGAATGATGCTGTCCCAGTCGTTGGTGACCCATTCGCAGGTCAGCTCCGCGCGCTTGCACAGCTCGTCGCCCAGCTCGCGCTCGAAGCCATCCACCTCGCCGGCATCGTTGATGAAATTGTACGGAGGATAGGCGCCCTCGGTGCCCATGCGCACGGTCGTGGCGTGGCTGCCGGCCAGGGCCATGCCGGCGGACATGGCCAGCGCGGCGGCGGTGAGTACGAGTTTCTTCATGGAGGTTCTCCCTTGGTTCAAGATTGTGGCTCATGCCTTCCTCAATCGGGTGCGGTTGCAGACAGGAACTGCCGCAAGCGCTCCGATCGCGGATTGCCGAAGACCTCGCTCGGCGGGCCTTCTTCTTCGATACTGCCATTGTGCAGGAATACCACATGGTCGGCAACATCCGCCGCCAGTCGCATGTCATGGGTGACGATGACCATGGTGCGCCCCTCGCGGGCGAGGTCCTTGATCACCTTGACGACTTCCTGTTCAAGCTCCGGGTCGAGCGCGCTGGTGGGCTCGTCAAACAAGAGCGCCCGGGGCTCCATGCAAAGCGCCCGGGCAATGGCGGCGCGCTGCTGCTGGCCGCCGGAAAGCTGCGAGGGCCAGGCATCGGCCTTGTCGCCGATGCCGACCTTTTCGAGATATCTGCGCGCGGCGGCTTCCACCTCGGCCTTGTCGCGCCCCAGCACCGTGACCGGGGCTTCCATGACATTCTGCAGGATGGTCATGTGCGACCACAGGTTGAACTGCTGAAACACCATCGCCAGATTGGTGCGGATGCGCATGATCTGGGCACGGTCGGCGGGCTGGCGATGCTCTCCCGAGCCCTTCCACTTGATCGGCTCGCCCTCGAACAGGATCTCCCCCTGCTGGCTGTATTCCAGGAGATTGGCGCAGCGCAGGAGCGTGGACTTGCCCGAGCCCGAAGAGCCGATCAGGACCACCACATGGCCGCGCGGGGCCGTCAGATCGACACCCTTGAGCACTTCGAGCGGGCCGAAGGACTTGTGCAGGTCGCGGATCTCGATGACGGGTGCGGCGCTGTCTTTCACGGGCGGGGCGGCCTTCCTGGTGACGATTGCCACAATAGGACCGAAAAAGCCGGGAAATGCAACGGCCTTTGCGCTCCCTGCCTGTCCGCCGGGCCGCCGCTCCGTGCCTATTGCGCCCGCTTGCGTGCCAGATTGCTGTCGCGGTCATTGACCCCCAGCAGGCTGGCAATCAGCCGCATCAGCGCATTTTCCTCCTCGGAGCGGCGCCCATCGGCCAGCACCACCCGCCAGGCTGCCTCGACCACGGCGATGCGCTCCTCATAGGGCACCGCATCCTTGATCGCGCGGGTGAAGCGCACCGTATCCGGGGCTTCGCGCTCCAGGTTTTCCGCGACCAGCAGCAGATCGCCGGTCTCGCCCGGATCGAGCCGGTAGCGGTCGGCGAGGATACGGCGGATACGGGCGACTTCCACCTCGGCATAATCGCCGTCCGAGCGGGCGATACGCACCAGCAGCGCGGCCAGCGCGATACGGGCATCGCTCGGCGGGAGCGTGCTCGGGCTGGTGCCGAACAGGCGCTGGAACAGACCCGGCTTCATGGCTGACCCGCCACGCCGTCTTTGTCGTCATAGCCCTCGACGATCACCAGATCGGCCTCGCTTGCCGGGATGCGCAGGGCCTTGGCGGCCTGATATTCGGGGCTTTCGTAACAGGCCAGCGCCGCCTCGTAGGAGGGAAATTCGATCACCACATTACGCGCCCGGCAGCTGCCCTCCGGGTTTTCGAAGCGGCCGGAGCGGACCAGAAAACGCGCGCCGTATCTGGCGAAGGGCGCGGCATTGGCCTCAATGTATTTCGCGTATTGGTCCGGATCCGAAATATCGACCCGGCCGATCCAGTATCCCTTGGCCATGGTTTCCTCTCATGTATTTCTAAACCAGCCGCTCGACCTCCTTGGCGGCGCGGATGAAATCGGCAAACAGCGGCGCCGGCGCGAAGGGCTTGGACTTCAGCTCCGGGTGGAACTGCACGCCGATGAACCACGGGTGATCCTGCCATTCGACGACCTCCGGCAGCCTGCCGTCGGGCGACATGCCGGAAAACTTCAGCCCCACCGCTTCCAGCGCGTCACGGTATTTCACATCCACCTCGTAGCGGTGGCGGTGGCGCTCCTCGATCTCGGTCGCGCCATATACAGCGGCCACTTTCGAGCCTTCTTCCAGCACCGCCGTATAGGCGCCCAGCCGCATGGTGCCGCCCTTGTCGTCGGTGTGTTTGCGCCGCACCGTGTAATTGCCCTGCACCCATTCCTTCAGGTGGTAAACAACCGGGGTGAAGCGCTTTTTCCCGGCTTCGAGGTCAAATTCCTCGGACCCGGCATCGGTGATTCCGGCAAGGTTGCGCGCCGCTTCCGTGACCGCGATCTGCATGCCGAGGCAGATGCCCAGATAGGGGATGTTGCGGGTGCGGGCGAATTCCGCCGCCCGGATCATGCCTTCGGTGCCGCGCTCGCCAAAGCCGCCGGGCACCAGGATGGCGTGAAAATCGGCCAGATGCGGGGCCGGGTCCTCGGTCTCGAAAATTTCGGCATCGACCCATTCGGCGCTGACCCGCACCCGGTTGGCCATGCCGCCATGGGTGAGCGCCTCGGCGATGGATTTGTAGGCGTCGGTGTGGGAGGTATATTTGCCCACCACCGCCACGCGCACCTCGCCCTCGGCATTGTGGATGCGGTCCTCGACATCGCGCCAGCGGCTCAGGTCGGGCTTGGGGGCCGGGCTGATGCGAAAGGCATCAAGCACCGCCTGATCAAGCCCGACCTTGTGG
>JALWJU010000199.1 GCA_026997055.1 Paracoccaceae bacterium
CTTCAGCGCCACGGTGAACAGCGCGCCCGCGCCCCTGGGGCAGATCCGCGCCACCCGGTCATGATAAGGCGAGCTTTCGAGCCCCGCCCAGGTGACCTCCTCGATCCGCTCATCGGCTGCGAGCCAGGCCGCCACCTTCGCCGTATTGGCCACATGCCTTTCCATCCTGAGCGAGAGCGTCTCGGTGCCCATCAGCGTGTAATGGGCCGCCTGCGGGTTCATGGTCATGCCGAGATCGCGCAGGCCCACGGCGATGGCATGGAAGGTAAAGGCAAGCGGGCCGAAGGTCTCGTGGAACTTGAGCCCGTGATAGGCGGGCTCGGGCTCGCTGAGCGAGGGGAACTTGCCGGAAGCCGACCAGTCGAACGTGCCGCTGTCCACGATGGCGCCGCCGGTGACGGTGCCGTTGCCGGTGAGATACTTGGTGGTCGAATGCACCACCAGCGTGGCGCCGTGGCGTATCGGATTGCACAGGTAGGGCGTGGCGGTGGTGTTGTCCACGATCAGCGGCAGGCCGGCGCGCTGGGCGATGGCGGCGATGGCGTCGAGATCGGTGATGTAGCCCCCGGGATTGGCGATGGATTCGCAGAAGATCGCGCGGGTGTTGTCGTCGATCGCCGCCTCGATCGCCGCTTCGTCGTCGAAATCCACCAGCCGCGCCTCCCAGCCGAAGCGCCGGATCGTGTGGGTGAACTGGGTGACGGTGCCGCCATAGAGCCGGTTGGAGGCGACCAGATTGAGCCCCGGCCCCATCAGCGGAAACAGCGCCATGATCTGCGCCGCGTGGCCCGAAGAGCAGCACACCGCGCCCTGGCCGCCCTCGAGCGTGGCGATGCGCTCCTGCAGCACCGCGACGGTGGGGTTGGTCAGGCGCGAATAGATATAGCCCACCTCCTGCAGGTTGAACAGCGCCGCGGCGTGGTCGGCATCGCGAAACACATAGGCGGTGCTCTGGTAGATCGGCGTCTGGCGCGCGCCGGTGGCCGGGTCGGGGCGCGCGCCGGCATGGATCTGCAAGGTGTCGAAACCGTAGGCCATGGATGTCTCCCTGTGACTCCCTGAACGATATTGCCGCACGCTATGCGAAGGGCGCGCCCGGGGCAATCGGCGCCGTGCAAAAAGAACGGGGTCCGGCTGCACGCCCACCAGGCGGGATCGTGTCCGGGCCGCGGGTCGGCGAGCGGGCGGATTTCCGGGCGGCCCCGATTTTTCTGCGAAAAATCGCCTCCCCCCCCGCGCCGGGCGCCACATTTTCGTCGCCTTTTACGGTTAACATGCCCTGAACGCCCATATTGCACATGAGGACCCACCGGATGCCGCGATTCCCTGCCAGGCTGTTCCTTGTCGCTCTGCTGGCTTTCTGGCCGCTGCTGCCGGCCGGCGCGCAGGACGGGCAGAGCGCGCAGGACGGGGGGGAGAAGCCCCGGATCCTGTTCATGGGCGATTCCCTGCTCGCGATCCATTCGATCACCGGGAAATCGGTCTCCGATGCCGCCGCCGCGGCGCTGAAGGAACCCGTGGCCGATCATTCCGTGCTCGGGGCGAAAATCATCTACAACCTGCCGCTGACCGGCGCCATGGGCCTGCGCATCGGCGCCCAGTTTCGCGGCGGGCCCTGGGAATGGGTGGTGATGAATGGCGGCGGCAACGACCTGTGGCTGGGCTGCGGCTGCAACCGCTGCGAAAGACGCCTGGACAGGATGATCAGCCTCGATGGCAGTCGCGGCAGGATCCCGGACCTGGTCCGGCGCATCCGCGCCACCGGGGCGCGGGTGATCTATCTCGGCTATCTGCGCAGCCCCGGGCTCGGCTCGCCGATCGAGAGCTGCAGGGACGAGGGCGATGCGCTGGAAGCGCGCATCGCCGCCATGGCCGCAGGCGATCCGGGGGTTCAGTTCCTGTCGCTGGCCGATCTGGTCCCCTACGGAGACCGCTCCTATCACGGGATTGACATGATCCATCCCTCGCGCAAGGCCAGCCGCATCATCGGCCGGATGGTAGCCGATCTGATCCGCAGAAGCGAGACGCGTTAGCAACTGTATTTCTCAGGTAGCCTGAGGGGATCATTTTTGCCCCCCGCGATCCCGCGCCCACGGCCTGACAGACCGCTTCCCGGACGGACGCGGGGCCGCGGAAACGGCATGGATTGACGGCAAGCGGTTTGACCCCTCTGCCGGTTTGGTCCATGAGAGGGCATGGCCAGAACTTCCTCCTTCGTCTGCAATGAATGCGGCGCGGTGGCGCGCAAGTGGTCCGGGCGCTGCGATGCCTGCGGGGCGTGGAATTCGATCGCCGAGGAGGCGCCGCTCTCGGCCGGACCCGCGTCGAAATCGCTGGGCGGTCGGCGCGGGGCGAGGCTGGCGCTTGGCGATCTGGCCGCCGAGGAGGCACTGCCCCGGCGCCATCGGTGCGGGATCGGCGAGTTCGACCGGGTGCTGGGGGGCGGGCTGGTGCCGGCCAGCGCCATTCTGGTCGGGGGCGATCCGGGGATCGGCAAGTCCACGCTCCTGCTGCAGGCGGCCGCGGCCTTTGCCCGGCAGGGGCTCGGAACCGTCTATGTGTCGGGCGAGGAGGC
Source organism: Paracoccaceae bacterium (assembly GCA_026997055.1). GTDB lineage: Bacteria > Pseudomonadota > Alphaproteobacteria > Rhodobacterales > Rhodobacteraceae > JAAEUB01. The sequence continues at coordinate 2,576 of JALWJU010000199.1, forward strand.
CAGCGCGCAGATCCGCATGCGGGCGGCGCGCCTGGGGGTGGCAAGCGCCCCGGTAAGACTGGCCACGGCCACCAATCTGCGCGACATCCTGACCACGCTCGAAGCGGAAAAGCCCGGCCTGGTCATCATCGATTCGATCCAGACCATGTGGGCGGACAATGTGGAAAGCGCGCCGGGCTCGGTGAGCCAGGTACGGGCCGCCGCCCATGAGCTGACCACGTTTGCCAAGCGGCGCGGGGTGAGCGTGGTGCTGGTGGGCCATGTGACCAAGGAGGGGCAGATCGCCGGCCCGCGGGTGGTCGAGCACATGGTGGATACGGTGCTCTATTTCGAAGGGGAGCGGGGGCACCAGTTTCGCATCCTGCGGGCGGTGAAGAACCGCTTCGGCGCGGCCGACGAGATCGGCGTGTTCGAAATGACCGGGGCGGGGCTGGTCGAGGTCGCCAATCCTTCGGCGCTGTTTCTTTCGGACCGCGAGGCGCCGGCGCCGGGCAGTGCGGTCTTCGCCGGGATCGAGGGCACGCGACCGCTGCTGGTGGAGCTTCAGGCGCTGGTCGCCCCCAGCCCGCACGCCCAGGCGCGCCGCTCGGTGCTGGGCTGGGATGCGGGGCGGCTGGCGATGATCCTCGCGGTGCTGGAGGCGCGCTGCGCCATCCCCTTTGCCGGGCTCGATGTCTATCTGAACGTCGCCGGGGGGCTGAAGATCGGCGAACCGGCCGCCGACCTCGCCGTGGCCGCGGCCCTGATCAGCGCGCGCGAGGATGTGGCCCTGCCCGCCGATACGGTACTGTTCGGCGAAATCAGCCTGTCGGGGGCGCTGCGCCCGGTCGCGCAGACCCGGAACCGGCTGAAGGAGGCCGCAAAGCTGGGCTTTGGCGCGGCAATCTTGCCACAGGGCGGCAAATCCGGCAGCACGGAAGGGCTGAAGGTCCAAAAATTGCCAGATTTGGCGGCTTTTGTTGGCGAAATTCTCGGAGCAGGCTAAAAGGCGCCGCAAAGGGGCCGGTGAGGACGAAACGGATATGGATGGATTTACCCTGGTCGATGGCGGCGTGGCGCTGGTGATACTGGTCTCGGCGATTCTCGCCTACAGCCGCGGCTTCGTGCGCGAGGGCATGGCCATTGCCGGCTGGATCGCGGCTGCAGTACTGGCCTACATGTTTGCGCCCAAGGCGATGCCGCTGGTGCGCGAAGCGCCGGTGGTGGGCGAATTTCTCGACAATTGCGAGCTGGCGATGATCGCCTCCTTCGTCGCCGTATTCGCGGTGGCGCTGGTGGTGGTGAGCCTGTTTGCGCCGCTGTTTTCCTCGGTCATCCAGCGCTCGGCGCTGGGGGGGCTGGACCAGGCGCTCGGCTTTGTCTTCGGGGTCGTGCGCGGGGTGCTGCTGGTGCTGGTGGCGCTGGTGGTCTATGATCGGCTGGTGGCGACGCAGACGGTGCCGGTGATCGACGACTCGCGCACCGCCAGGATCTTCGCCCGCGCCCAGGAACGGATCAACGAGCAAATCCCCGACGATGCCCCCGGCTGGATCGTCAACCGCTACACGACGCTGGTTTCTTCCTGCCAGGCGAACGGCTGAAGGCGCACCGGCCGTTTCTTCGCGAAGCGCGCGGAAGGGCGGAAGGGCGGAAGGAGAGGGGAAGCCGGCGCCCCGCCGCCGGTCCCGCCGCCGGTCCCGCCGCGGACGGCCCGCAGCCCCGCCGCGAAGTCGCAGCCCCGCCACGGGATCGCCGGAAAATCTCCCCGACAGCCCCGAAAAAAGGATCCTGCCGGAGCGCCGCCCCCGGCAAATGGCAGGGGCATCGTTGCGCATGGAAATATACCATGCGCGAAGATTTTCGGACCGATTGCACTGAAAGGATGCACATGCCTGCCATTTCCCGGATCGCGGCCGCCTTCCTCGGCCTTCTTTCGCCCGTCTTTCTCTCCGCCGGCGCACAGGCGCAATTCGCCCCTGCCTGCGAAAGCGCCAACGGCTACTCCCTCGCCGCCGCCGAGCGGCTGATCGGCCAGGCCGACAGCATCGTCGCACCGCTCGCCGATTGCGCCCAGGTCAATCTGATGGCCTGCGAGGATGCCGAAGCGCTCTACCGCCAGGCCGCGCAGCATGTGGCGCAGGTCTTCTTCGACGCCAAGGGCGAGGGATGCACCTGGTGCGACATCGGCCGGGTCGGCGCGCTGGCCCGGCTGCTGGCCGACCGCGAAACCTACTTTCGCCAGCGTCTGAGCCGGGATGTCTCGCTCGGCGCCCTCTGGAACGACTGGCAGACCTGGAGCAACACCCCCACCTGCCAGGCCCTCGGCAATCCGGTCGTGGCGCCCCCGGTCCTGCCCGATCCGCCTTCGGGCCCGGCGCCGTGCCGCTCCCCGGGCGGCTACCCGGAATCCCGGCTCGATGCCAGCCCCGGCCTGACCATCCCCGGCGTAGCCTATCAGAACGAATGCGAAGCCCGCTGCGATCAGAACGACTGGTGCCGCTCCTTCGACTTCGACGCCAATAACGGCGTGTGTCTGCTGTTCGACCGCACGAAGGAGGAAGCGGGACTGCTGCCCGCGCCCGAAGGCCATGCGCATTTTGTCTGCGACGGGCGCTGAAACGGCGGCGAGGCGGTTTCGCGCGAGGGATTCGGAAAACCGCATGCCAGCGCCCGCAGCTTTTCCACCCGGGCCTTGCAAATGCGGGGTTTCAGGGCGGAAGGAAGCTGCTATGGGAGGCAATCCGGCCGGAAATGCCGGACGATCTGGAGCCGCCATGTTTGCAAGAAGCCTTTTCGCCACCGTTTTTCTCGCCGCCCTGCCGGTCATTCTGCCAAGCTCGCCCCTGGTCGCCCAGAGCGGAATCCCCTGGTGCGAAAATGCCGGGCGGGCCTCCGTGCAAAGCGCCTATGCGCTGATCGACAAGGGCGATGCGATCCTCGACAAGCTTGCCGACTGCGCCCAGGTCAATCTGATGGCCTGCGAGCAGGCGCTTGCCCATTACAGGGAAGCCGAGCGGCAGATCGCCCAGGTATTTCTCGATGCCAAGGGCGAGGGATGCACCTGGTGCGACATCACCCCGATCGGTGACGTGGCCGGCGAACTGGCGATCCGGGGAGATCATTTCACCCAGGCGCTGCAATGGGACGTGGATCTGCGCGGGGTCTGGAACGATTACCAGACCTGGCAGGGCGCCCCCTATTGCAGCGCTCCCGCCAGTACCCCGCAGCCCCCCGC
>JALWJU010000200.1 GCA_026997055.1 Paracoccaceae bacterium
CGCGTGCGTCGCCGGAGTCGGCGATCGCGCCGAGTGCGGCATCGGAAGCGCTCAGCCTCTGGGGCCGAAGTCGGCGGTCGTGATCACCCCGTCGCCGTTGCGGTCGATCGAGGCCAGCCAGGCATCGACCTGCCCTAGGAATTCCTCGCGGGTGACGACACCGTCACCATCGACATCGTTGAATTCCATCTGCATGCCGGCCTGCACCCTGTTCATCCTGCCGCCCGCATGTTCGGCCTTGCCCTCCATGTCGGCCTTGCGCGCGGCGTCGAAATCCGCGTATTCCGCGGCGGTCAGGACACCGTCCTCGTCGCTGTCGAAGCTATAGAACACGTCGCCGCGCTTTTCGGCCATCTCCGACGCCGTGACCTGACCATCGCCATCCAGGTCCCAGTTTTCGATGAAATGCGCGCCAGGCACGCCATGTCCCCCGGCGAGGGCGGCAAACGGTGCGCAGGCCAGGAGGATTGCAAGAAGGTTTCTCATCGTTCGTTTCCTTTATTCGCTTTATACTTATACGCTGCTGATTTCCAGCGTGCTGATTCATGTAAGCCCGCGCCAAACCGCGAACAAGCGCGGTGATCTGTCGCAAGGCGAGCGGGACGGCACTCGGAGGTTGCGCCGGCGCTGCGTCCACTTGTAATCTCGGGCCATCGGGTTTGTGCCCTCAAGGGCGCAAGGCAACAGGGAACACGGCGCCGGGGCGGATGCCCCCGGCGACCGGGCTGCCCACGCAACTGTCGGCGAAGAGCCGCGCCCCATCATGCCACTGGAGCCATCCGGGAAGGCGGGACCGGCGAGGACGCGCCAGCCAGGAGACCTGCCCGATCAGATGGAACCGCCCGGGGCTGCCCGGACCACAATGCACGTTGGGTGCGAAGGAGAAGGCACATGCATATCGAACCGGGCGTCGTAAACGGCGCCAAACTCGCCCTAGGCTATGTCACCGGCGCGGCCGGTCTGGGCCTGACCGCCAAAATGGCCCTTCAGACCATCCGCGAAAGCTCGCTGGCCGCGTTCCTGGCCCGGTCGGCGGTGACCGGCGCGCTGGTCTTTTCGTTCTTCCAGATCCTGCCGCATTTCTCGGCCGGGGTGTCCGAGGTGCACCTGATCCTCGGCTCGACCCTGTTCCTGCTGTTCGGAGCGGGGCCGGCGGCTGTGGGCATGCTGCTGGGGCTGCTGGTCTCGGGGCTTCTGTTCTCGCCCGCCGATCTGCCGCAGTTCGGCATGAACGCCACCACGCTGGTCGGCGCGCTGGTCGCGCTGCAGATGGTGGCGCGGCGGACGATCGCCCCCGCCACCCCTTATGTGGAGCTGGGCTACGGTCAGGTGTTGCGCCTGTCGCTGGCCTTCCAGACGGCAACGGTGGCCTGGGTCGCCTTCTGGGTGCTGTGGGGCGAGGGGTTCAGCGCCGCGACGCTGGCCGACATCGCCACCTTCGGCGCCTCCTACGCGGTGGTGATCGCCATCGAGCCGCTGGTCGACCTGGCCGTGCTGGCGCTGGCCAAGCGCCTGCGCAAGGGGGCGGGCACGCCGGGCCTTTTGAGCACACGGCTCTACGCGCCGGCGGCCTGATCGCAGCCGGGCGTTGACGCGAGGGCACACATATCGCCTTGCCGCCGCCATGCAACTGGCGGCGGCGATCGCCTGGACGGTCACCCAGGCCTTCATGCTGGCCCTGCCGGCGCTGACTGCCACCTCGGCGGCCGGGGGCCAGCTGCGGACCATCGTCATCTGCACCGGAAGCGAGCTGAAGACGATCACGCTTTCGAAAGACGGAAAGCCCGTCAAGGCGCCCGCCGAGACGGTCAAGTGCCCATGGGGCGCTCAGCTCGGCGGTGTCGGGCAGGTGACAAGGCCCGCAATCGTGCCGATCGCCCCCGAGGCGGTGCTGATCGCGCGCCTGTCCTGGCGCATGGCCGGCCAGTTCGCCGGCTCGACCTCGGTGCAATTGTTCGAGAGCCGCGCGCCACCATGCACCTGAAAATGTGATCGAACCGACCGGGCCGGCCCTGCCGCGTCCGCAGCCGACATTTTCATCTGCAAGGAAAGAGACCATGAAACGCAGAACCTTTCTCGGCGCCGCCACCGCGGCCGCCGCAACCGCCCTGTTCACCCCCGCGCTTGCCAAGGGCACGCAGACCCTGACCGACGTTCTGGGCCGCGAGGTCGAGGTGCCGCTCGATCCGCAACGGATCCTGCTGGGCTTCTATTTCGAGGATTTCTGGGCCATTGGCGGGCGGAATGCCTATGACCGCGTGGTGGCGATTTCGCGCGAGGCCTGGGAAGGCTGGCGCAATTCGCAATGGAAGCGCTATGTCGCGGTCGAGCCGCGCCTTGAGAAGCTGACCGATATGGGCGAGGTTTCGGGAGGCACCTTCTCGGTGGAAACCGCCGTTGCCGCGCGCCCGGATGTCGCCATTCTCGCGGCCTGGCAGTTCAAGGGGCTGGGCGGTGGCGCGAAGAAGCTGGAGGCGGCCGGCATCCCGGTGGTGGTGGCCGACTACAATGCCCAGACCGTTGAGAAACATGTGGCCAGCACACAGCTTCTCGGCCGCCTTCTGGGGGGCGAGGCCGACGGCCGCAGCCGGCAGTTGGCTGACAGCTACCAAGGGGCCGTTGATAACGTCAGAGTCCGGGTTGCCAAGGCGCAGGCCGAGGGCGCCAAGGCGCCGCGGGTCTATCTCGAGCTTGGCAACAAGGGGCCGGACGAATACGGCAACTCCTACGGCGAGGGCATGTGGGGCGGCGTGATCGAGGCCGCCGGCGGCATCAACATCGCCAAGGGGCAGGTCGGCGCCAGGGGGCCGCTCAACCCCGAATACGTGCTGGCGTCGAACCCGCAGGCGATCTTTTTCGCGGGCTCCGACTGGGTGAACCGGCCCAAGGCGGTGGTGATGGGTTTCGGCCAGAAGCCCGAGGTCACGCGCGAACGCATGGCAGCCTATCTGAAGCGCCCGGGCTGGAGCGGGCTGGATGCGGTGAAGAATGGTCAGGTGCATGCGGTCTATCACGGCGGCACGCGCACGCTCTATGACTTCACCTATCTGCAATATATCGCCAAGCAGCTCTACCCGCAGGCCTTTGCCGATATCGACCCGCTGAAGAACCTGCAGGACTACTACAAGACCTGGCTGCCGACCGAGGCCGACGGCGTCTTCATGCTGAAACTCTGAGCGGGGGGAGGGCCGGGTGCCGCGCGTGCCCGGCCCGCATATGCCATGAGCGAGAAAACGACATTTGCGCCGGAGGTGCCCGGCGCCGCGCCCGGGCGCGGCACTGCGGGCGAACCCGGGCGCGATCCCCTGCGCCGGCGGGCGGGCCGGCTGGCCGTGCTGGCGGTGCTTCTGGCCGCCATCACGGTACTCGATCTGCTGGTCGGCCCGGCTTTCCTCAATGTGTTCGATGTGCTCGGCGCGCTGGTGGCGCCGGCATCGGCCGATCCGATGGTGGCGGCGGTGGTCCATGCGATCCGCCTGCCGATGACGCTGATGGCGGTGATCGTGGGGGCCTCTCTCGGCATCGCCGGGGTAGAGATGCAGACGATCCTGGGCAATCCGCTCGCCAGCCCCTACACGCTGGGCTTTTCGGCGGCGGCGGGGTTCGGCGCGGCGGTTGCGATCCTGTTCGGGCTGGCATTGCCGCTGGTGCCGGCGCTGACCATCCCGCTGGCCGCCTTTGCCACGGCGGGGCTGGCCTCGGCCATCGTCTATGCGCTGGCCCACTGGCGCGGGGTCACGGCCGAGGTGATGGTGCTGGCGGGCATCGCCACGCTGTTCCTGTTCCAGTCGGCGCAATCTCTGGTGCAATACATGGCCGCGCCCGAGGTGCTGCAGGAGATCGTGTTCTGGCTGTTCGGCTCGATGCTCAAGGCCAGCTGGTTCTCGGTTGCCGTTTCAGGGGTGATCCTGGCCGCGGGCACGCTGGCGCTGATGCCCGATCTGTGGCGGCTGACGGCGCTCAGGATGGGGGATGCGCGTGCCGCCAGTCTCGGCGTCAACGTGCCGGCGCTCAGGCGGCGGGTTTTCGTCATCGTCGCGGTGCTGACGGCGGGGGCGGTGTGCTTTGTCGGCACGATCGGCTTTGTCGGGCTGGTCGCGCCGCATCTGGCGCGGATGCTGGTGGGCGAGGATCAGCGCCTCCTGATGCCGGCCTCGGGCGTCTGCGGGGCGCTGGTGATGGTGGGAGCCTCGATCGCCTCCAAGCTCATCTCGCCGGGCGCGGTGGTGCCGGTGGGCATCGTCACGGCGCTGGTGGGCGTGCCGTTCCTCTTTGCCCTGATCGTCACCGGACGCAGGAGGTATTGGTGATGCTGGAGATCGACAGTCTTTCGGTGCGGCGGGGCCGTCAGCCGGTGCTGCATGGCGTTTCGGCGCGCATCGCCCCGGGCGAGACGGTGGCTCTGATCGGGCCGAACGGGGCGGGGAAATCGACGCTCCTGAAGGCGCTGGCGGGGCTCGAACGGGCCGAGGGCGTGGTGCGGCTTGACGGGCAGGCGTTGGCGGCGGGCCCGCGCCAGGCGATCGCCTACATGCCGCAGGATACCGGCGCAGGGGCGGCGCTCAGCGTGCTCGAGGTGGTGCTGATGGGCCGGCTCGAACAGTTGGGGCTTCGCGTCGATCCGGCGCTCAGGCAAACGGCGCTGGGGATGCTCGCGCGGCTCGGCCTTGCCGCGCTGGCCCACCGTCCGGTGGGGGCGCTCTCGGGCGGGCAGCGCCAGCTGGTGTTCCTCGCTCAGACGCTGTTTCGCGCCCCGCAGGTGATGCTGCTCGACGAGCCCACCGCGGCGCTCGATCTGCGCCACCAGCTGATGGTGCTCGAACGCGTGCGCGCCGAGGTGGCCGTGCGCCGGGCGATCGCCATTGTTGCGGTGCACGACCTGACGCTGGCGGCGCGCGCCGCCGACCGGATCCTGTGCCTCGCAGATGGCCGGATCATTGCCGACGGCCCGCCCGAGGCGGTGCTCACCGAGCCGCTCTTGCGCAGGGTCTATGGCGTCGAGGCCGAGATCGCACGCCTGCCCTCGGGAGCGCTCGCGGTGCTGCCGCAGCGCGCGCTGGCCGATAGCGCGGCCTGGTCAGGCTGTGCCTGACCGCCAGAGACGTTCTGGCGGCCAAGAAGGCGGGCAAACGCGCGGCGATCCTGGCGATGGAAGGGGCCGATTTCCTCGAAGGGGATCTTCCGCGGCTGAGCCAGGTCTTTGACAACGGCGTGCGCATGCTGACGCTCGAGCATCATCACGACGGCGCGCTGGGCGACATCATGACCGGCCCCGTGGGCAATCGCGGCCTGACCGATTTCGGACGCGAGGCGGTGGCGGCGATCGACAAGGCCGGGGTCATGCTCAAGCTCAGCCATGCCTTGGAAAAGGCGGCCTTCGGGGCGCGCAAGGCGGCAAAGAGGCCGGTAGTGCTGATCCACACCCATATCAAGACGGCCGATCTCGACAATCCGCGATTCGTCAGTCCGAGCTGGCAAAGGCGGTGGCCGATACCGGCGGCCATATCGGCGCCTGGTCTGCCGACATCGGCGTCACCACGCTCAAGCAGTTCATCGACCGGATCGAATTCCCGCTCGACGCGGTCGGCGAGGATCACGTGGCGATGGGCTCGGACATGGGCGCGAACTACAAGCTGGTGCTGGAAACCTACTGCAAGATCCCGCTGGTCGTGGGCGCGCTGATGAAGCGCGGATATTCCGAGATGACGCTGGCAAGGATCATGGGCGGCAACGTGCCAAGAGTGATGGACGCAGCGCAGCGAGGATGACCAAGGTGCGCGGCGTGAA
>JALWJU010000201.1 GCA_026997055.1 Paracoccaceae bacterium
CCCGAGGGGGCGGGCGGGCTCTCGCTGCATCGGAGCCGTTACGGGGGCAGGAGCTTGCCGGGATTGAGAATGGCGCCCGGGTCCAGGGCCTGCTTGAGCCTGTCCATGATCTGCCAGGCGGGGCCGTGTTCGGCTTCCATCAGGCTCTGCTTGCCGATGCCGATACCGTGCTCGCCGGTGACGGTGCCGCCCAGGCTGAGGGCGCGCTCGCTCATCCGCCTGGCCAGCGCCTTCGCTTCCTCGAGTTCGGCCTCGTTGCCGGGCTCGACCAGCAGGATGGCGTGGAAATTGCCGTCGCCCACATGGCCCAGGATCGGCCCCGGGATCGAGGCGGCGGCGATATCGGCACGGGTCTGCGTCACCGCTTCGGCGAGACGCGAGATCGGCACGCAGATATCGGTGACCAGCGCGGTGGCGCCGGGCCTGAGCGCCAGCACCGCGTAATAGGCCTTGTGGCGCATGGTCCAGAGCGCGGTGCGCTCCTCCTGCCTTGTGGCGCTTTCGAAGCCCATGGCGCCGAATTCGCGGGCGATTTCGCCGAAGCGTTCGGCGTCTTCGGCCACGGCGCGTTCGGAGCCGTGGAACTCGAGCAGCAGGTGCGGCTTTTCGGGCATGTCCATGCCGGAATACAGGTTGAAGGCGCGCGCGGTGTCGGCATCGACGAATTCGATCCGCGCCATGGGGATGCCCATCTGGATGGTCTGGGTGACCGCGCCCACCGCGTCGTCGATGGTCTCGAAGGCGCAGATCGCCGCCGAGATCGCCTCGGGCTGGCCGGCAAGGCGCAGGGTCAGGCGGGTGATCACCCCCAGCGTGCCTTCGGCGCCCAGAAACAGCGCCGTGAGGTCGTAGCCCGAGGCGGATTTCGGCGCGTGGCTGCCGGTGGCGATCACGCTGCCGTCGGCCAGCACCACCTCAAGCCCCAGCACATTGTCGCGCATGGTGCCGTAGCGCACCGCGGTGGTGCCCGAGGCGCGGGTCGAGGCCATGCCGCCGAGCGAGGCATTGGCGCCGGGATCGACCGGGAAGAACAGCCCGGTCGCACGCAGTTCGCGGTTCAGCTCCTCGCGGGTGAGGCCCGGCTCCACATCGGCGGTCATGTCGCCGGGCTCGACACGCAGCAGGCGGTTCATCCGGCTCATGTCGAGCGTGAGCCCGCCGCGGATGGCGCTGGTCTGCCCTTCGAGCGAGGTGCCGGCGCCGAAGGGGATCACCGGCAGGGCGTGGGCATGGCAGATGCGCATGATTTCAGACACTTCCTGCGTATCCTGCGGCCAGGCGACCGCTTCGGGCGGAGCCGGGGGGAAGTGGGTTTCGCTTTGTCCATGTGCGTCGCGGGCGTGGCGGGAGCGGCTGAAACGCTCGCCCAGCAGCGCCGACAGCGCGGAAAATGCGGCCTCTCTTTCCATTCCGGCAATACCCCCGTGATACCCGGTGCAGGTTATGCTAACGCTGCGGGAGGTGAAAGCCCCGACAGGCGGGACTGGCATGGCGCGATCGTTAAAATTGTTTCTATCCGGGCAGCTATCCGATGCGAGGCGGGCGATTGTCGCGGCTTTGCGAACGATGCGTGAATACGGGCCACAGCAGGCGGCCTTCTGGTTCATCGCCCTGGGAATCGGCGTGGCCTCGGGGCTGGCCGCGCTCGGGTTTCGGCTGGGAATCAGTGCCCTGCAAACCCTGCTTTATGGCGTGGACGACCCGCGCCACCTGCACAGCCATGCGCAGACGCTCGACTGGTACTGGATCCTGCTGATCCCGACCATTGGCGGACTGGCGGTCGGGCTGGTGCTGAACCGGTTTACCGGCGACGGGCGGGTGCGCTCGGTGGCCGACGTGATCGAGGGCGCGGCGCTGAGGGAAGGGCGGGGCGAACTGAAGGCCGGGCTCGGCTCGGCGCTCGCCTCCTTCGTCACGCTTTCGGCCGGGGGATCGTCGGGGCGCGAGGGGCCGGTGGTGCACCTGGCCGCGGTCCTGTCGAGCTGGGTGGCCGATCGGCTGCGCGCCAATGCCATCACCGCGCGCGAGCTGATGGGCTGCGCGGTGGCGGCAGCGGTCTCGGCCAGCTTCAACGCCCCCATTGCCGGCGCCATCTTCGCCCTTGAAGTGGTGCTGCGCCATTATGCGGTGCGCGCCTTTGCCCCCATTGCCATTGCTTCGCTGGCCGGGACCGTGATCAACCGGCTGGAATTCGGCAATGTCACCGAATTCCACCTGGCCGCGGAGGGAACGGTGGCCTTCTATATCGAGCTTCCGGCCTTCCTGCTGCTGGGGCTGGTCAGCGGGCTGGTGGCGGTGCTGTTCATGCGGGCGATCTTCTTTGCCGATGACTTCGCGGACTGGGTGTCGGAGCGCACGAAACTGCCCCCGGCGCTGCGCCCGGCGCTGGCGGGGCTGCTGCTGGGGGCGATGGCGATCTGGTTTCCCCATATCATCGGGGTCGGTTACGAGACCACCTCGGCGGCGCTCACGGGGGAATTGCTGCTGGGACAGGCGGTGCTCTTTGCCCTGGTCAAGGCGCTGGCAGTGGCGATCACCATGGCCGGGCGCATGGGCGGGGGCATCTTCTCGCCGAGCCTGATGATGGGGGCGCTGACCGGGCTCGCCTTTGGCCTCATCGCCACCGCGGCGCTGCCGGAGCTTTCGGGGGCGGCGACGCTTTACGCGCTGGCGGGCATGGGAGCGGTGGCGGCGGCGGTGCTGGGGGCGCCGATTTCGACCACGCTGATCATGTTCGAACTGACCGGCGACTGGCAGACCGGGATCGCGGTGATGGCGGCGGTGTCGCTTTCCTCGGCGCTGGGCAGCCGGCTGGTGGACCGCTCCTTCTTTCTCACCCTGCTCGAGCGCAAGGGCGTGCATGTGGCGGCCGGCCCCCAGGCCTATCTGAAGGCAAAGCTGGGCGTGGCGGCGCTGCTGCGCCCGGCGGGAGCGGCGGACGAGGCGCGCTGCTGGGAGATGATCGAGGCCGGCGCCTATGTGGACGGCACCGCGACGCTGGAGATGCTGCTGCCGGTGCTGGAGGGCACGGGGGCGGAATATGTGCCGGTGGTGAATCTGCGCGGCGAGGGAGAGGCGCCGGAACTGCTCGGGGTGGTGTTTCACCTCGATGCCCTGCGCGCCTATAACGAGGCGCTGGCGGCGGCGGCGCGCGAAGAGCATTCCTGAGCGGGGGCGGCGGAGCGATTTTTCTGCGAAAAATCGTTTGCCCCCGGCCCCAGCGCCCGGCTCAACTGCGGCGCGCGGCGGCGAGCCAGATCAGGGCGAAGAGGAGCGAGGCGGCGGCATTCAGGTTGGGCATGGTGAGGTCGAGCGCCTCCCAGGGGATCATGTCCGACAGGCGCCAGGATATCTGGTCGCACAGCACTACCTGACCCGTATCGGCGGTGGGGTCCAGAAGGGCGTCGATGGACATCGAGGCGATCCCGTCGCCTGCCGCCGTGCAGGAGGAGGGCCCTGCCCACCAGTGCCGCTCGACCCCGGAATGATAGATGCCGATCGCCGCCGTGCTCAGCGCCGAGAGCGCCCCCATCAGCGGCCAGAACCGCCCCCGCGTGGCCAGTGCCGGTATGGCGATGGCCACGGCGGCGAAATGCGGATAGCGCTGCCACCAGCACATCGCGCAGGGCGGATAGCCCAGCCATTGAAAGATATAGGCTCCGGCCAGGATCGCCGCCGAGGAGGCGGCGGCAAGGAAGATCAACTGGTCGCGGGTCAGGGTCATTGCCGTGGTCTCCTCACAGGTATTTCACCGCATAAAAGCCCCCTGCCAGCAGCAGGACGAAGAGAGCGAACATCAACCCGAGACGTTTTTCGATGAAGTCGCGGATCGGCGGGCCGAACTTCCACAACAGCCCCGCGACGATGAAGAACCGCAGCCCCCGGGCGATGATCGAGGAGACCACGAAGACGGACAGGGAAAGCCCGGTCCAGCCCGACATGATCGTGATCACCTTGAAGGGAAAGGGCGTCACCCCGGCGATCAGCACCGCCCAGGCGCCCCATTCGGCAAAGCGTCGATTGAACTCGGCGGCGGCTTCGGTCTTGCCGTAGAATTCCAGCACCGGCCGGCCCACGCTCTCGAACAACCCCCAGCCGATATAATAGCCCAGAAGCGCGCCTGCCACCGAGGCAGCCAGCGAGACGAAAGCGATCAGAAAGGCGCGGGAAGGGCGGGCGATGATCATCGGGATCATCAGCACGTCCGGCGGGATCGGGAAGAAGGAGCTTTCGGCAAAGCTGACCAGCGCCAGCGCCGGGAGCGCGTGCCTGTGTTCGGCCAGGCGCAAGGTCCAGTCGTATAATCCCCTGAGCATGGCATGGTCTCCCGGGCTGTCCGCTTGCGCCCAGACAGCATGCGGGCCGGGGAAGGTCAAGTGCAAGCTCGGGGGAGGGGCGGTATCCGGGCCGGGTCAGGGCGCAGGGCGTGCAGGTCCGGCAATCTGCCCGCTGCCTGCTGCCGGCTGCCCTGTTCGCGCCCGTTCGCGCCTGTCCGCTGTGGCTTGCAGGAGCGGGTGTTGCGCGATAGTGCTGCGGTGATATCTGCACAAATCGACGGGGGCCTCATGTCGCATAATCCGATCCGCCCGTGGCGTGACATCGCCCGGCGCAAGTCGCGCCAGGTGATGGTGGGCAAGGTTCCGGTAGGGGGCGGCGCGCCGATTGCGGTACAGACCATGACCAATACCGATTCTTCCGACGTGAAGGCGACGCTCGCCCAGGTGATCGCCGCCGCCGAGGCGGGCGCCGACATCGTGCGCATCTCCACGCCCGACGCCGCCGCCACCGCCGCGCTCGCCGAGATCGTGCGCGAAAGCCCGGTGCCGATCGTCGCCGACATCCACTTTCACTACCAGCGCGCGATCGAGGCCGCCGAGGCGGGCGCGGCCTGCCTGCGCATCAACCCGGGCAATATCGGCAATGCGGCGCGGGTGCGCGAGGTGGTGCGCGCGGCGCGCGACAATGGCTGCTCGATCCGCATCGGCGTCAATGCGGGCTCGCTGGAAAAGCACCTGCTGGAGAAATACGGCGAGCCCTGCCCCGAGGCGATGGTGGAAAGCGCGCTCGAACATATCCGCCTGCTCGAGGAAAACGACTTTCGCGACTACAAGGTGAGCGTGAAGGCTTCCGACGTGTTCCTGTCGGTGGCCGCCTACATGCAGCTGGCCGAGGTCACCGACGCGCCGCTGCATCTGGGGATCACCGAGGCCGGCGGGCTTGTCTCCGGCACGATCAAGAGCGCGATCGGGCTCGGCAACCTGCTCTGGGCCGGGATCGGCGACACGATCCGGGTGAGCCTTTCGGCCGATCCGGTGGAGGAGGTGAAGGTCGGCTACGAGATCCTCAAGAGCCTCGGCCTGCGCCACCGCGGCGTCAACATCATCTCGTGCCCCTCCTGCGCGCGCCAGGGCTTCGACGTGATCGCCACCGTGGCCGAGCTGGAGCGCCGGCTCGCCCATATCCACACGCCGCTGAGCCTTTCGATCATCGGCTGCGTGGTCAACGGGCCGGGCGAGGCGCTGATGACCGATGTGGGCTTTACCGGCGGGGGCGCCGGGGCGGGGATGGTCTATGTGGCCGGCAAGCAGGACCACAAGCTCGGCAACCAGGAGATGATCGAGCATATCGTCGAACTGGTGGAAAAACGCGCCGCCGAGATAGAGGCGCAGGGCGGCGCATGAAGGCACCCTTGCAGATGCCAGGGTTTACTTTTTGCCGGATCTCTGCAACCTGTGGTGCATGGGAGAGTGATTTTGCCCGGTTCCCGAGAGGGCGGGATCGGGC
>JALWJU010000202.1 GCA_026997055.1 Paracoccaceae bacterium
CGAAGCCGAGCCGGGCTGGCCGCTGACCGAGCCCGTGACCTCGCCGCGCGCGGCGTCCTGGATGCGGCTGGGGTAGTCGTTCGGGGACTTGGTGCCCTGCCAGGTCAGCAGGCCGGCGGTGGCGATCCAGGGCCGCGAGGACCAGTACGGCACGCTGGCCCAGATCGACGCGCTAAGGCGCCACCTGCCCGAGCCACCCGAAGTGGCGATCCTCGAGGATTGCGGCCACGCCCCGCATCTGGAAAAGCCCGAAGAGACCGCCCGCCTGATCGCGGATTTCGCCAACCGCGTCCTGTTCTAGGGCCTGTTGACAAGCGCGCGGCCAGCGCCCCGATTTTTCTGCGAAAAATCGCCCTACGCCCGGCTGAAGCGCAGGCGCTTCAGATCGAAAGCCTCTTGAACAGCGGCTCGGGGATCAGGCGGATGATCAGCATGATCCAGCGCCAGAAGAAGGGGGTGTAGAGGGTGTTTTTCCGCTTTGCCAATGCGCGTTCGATACTGGCGGCCACCGCCTCGGGGCTGGCGACGAGGAACATCCCCTCGAGCCCCCAGGTCATGGCGGTATCGACGAAGCCGGGCTTCACCGTCAGCACATGCACGCCTTCGCGCCCGAGCCGGTTGCGCAGGCCCGAAAGATAGGTGGCAAAGCCCGCCTTGGCCGCGCCATAGACGTAATTGCCGAGCCGCCCCCGGTCGCCCGCCACCGAGCCCACGCCGACGACCGTGCCGCCGCCGCGCGCTTCCATCGCCGGCGCCAGCATCTGCAAGAAGCGCGCCGGGCCGGTGAAGCTGTCGGCCACCACGCCTTCGATCAGGGCGGGGTCGGCGTCGATTGCCGCCTGTTCGGGCATCGAGCCCACGAAGATTGCCGCCGAGATCATCCCGCCCGCCGCCTCGGCACGCTCGATCACCGGGGCGAAGGTGGCGGGGGCGCGCGCATCGAACGCGATCGCCTCGGCCTCGGCCGCGCCGCGAAGGCGCATGTCGCCGGCAAGCCGCCTGAGTTCGGCCATGTCGCGGCCCGCGAGCAGGAGGCGCGCGCCCTGCTCCGCCTTGAGCCGGGCGAAAGCCCGCGCCATCGAGGAGGTGGCGCCGAGGATGATCCAGGTTTCGCTCCGGGTCTCGCTCATGTCGTGCTCCTCAGGCCAAGGCGGCGGGTCAGGTCGGTCTCCAGCGCGCGCGCGGGGTCGGCGCGCTCGCAGATCGCCGCCCATTCGCCATGCTCGGGATACATGGCGCGGATCGTCTCGCCATCGGCCAGCGCGTCCTTGGCGAGATAGAGCCGCCCGCCGGCCTCCAGCGCCATCTGCTGCAGCGCGCGTATCAGCGCCTCCGCCCCCCGGCGCGCCGGGAAGTCGAGCGCCAGCGTGTAGCCCTCCATCGGAAAGGACATGTGCCCCGCGCGCCCCGGCCCCATGCGCTTGAGCACCGCCAGCGGCGAGGCCAGGGCGCTTTCGGCGATCCGCGCCATGATTGCCCTGAGCGCCTCCACCTCGCCCGGCGGCACCACGCATTGGAACTGGTAGAAGCCGCGCTTGCCGTAGAGGCGGTTCCAGTCATGGATCTTGTCGAGCGGGAAGAAGAAATCGGCAATCGGCCGCTCGCGGATGCGCCCCTCTGCCGGCACGCGCTTGTAATAGGCGGCGTTGAAGAGCTTCACCACCGGGCTTGCAAGCGCGAAGGAAGGCGCGTCCAGCGGCACCCGGCGCGCGCCTTTCGGCCAGGGCTCGAGGGTGGGCGAAAGCTCGCCTTCCTCCAGGATGCCCCGCCCCAGCGCCGCGCCGCGCGCGGTGGCGTCGATCCAGCCCACCACATAGGGCGCGGTGGAGCGGTCGAGAAGCGCGATGAATTCGTCCCAGTTCTCGGCCCGGCTTTCGGTCACGCGCACCATGGTGCCGGGGCACGGGGTCAGGCGGATCTTCGCGCTCAGGATCACCCCGGTCTGGCCGAGCCCGCCCATGGTGGCGCGAAACAGGCCCTTGTTGCGCGTGGGGCTCGCGCTCACGCGCCTTTCGCCCTGCAGCAGGGTCACGCTCTCCACATGCTGGCCGAAGGAGCCGTCCTGATGGTGCGACTTGCCGTGCACGTCCTGGGCGATGCAACCGCCAAGCGTCGCGCGCCCGGTGCCGGGCATGACCGTGGGCAGCCAGCCCCGCGGAGCGAACAGGCGGGCGACTTCGCCGATCTCGATCCCGGCTTCGGCCTCCAGCAGGCCCTCCTGCGCGTCAAAGGACAGGATCCGGTCGAGCCGGGTCATGTCGATCACCGCGCCGCCGGAATTGAGCGGCGCGTCGTTATAGGAGCGCCGGTTGCCGATCGCCGGGGCGGGTGCCTCGGCCAGCGCGGCCTTCAGGGCGGCGAGCTTCTCGGGGCGCGCCATGCGGCCATGCGCGCTCAGCACCCGGCCCCAGCCGGCATAGTCAGTTTCCTTCCAGCGCATAGGCCCCCCTTCGGCTGTATTTCTCGGCCCACGGAAACACCACGAGCCCGATTGCGATGGCAAACCACAGGGTGGTCAGGCGGATGATCGCGGTGGCCGGCAGCGATACCTCCATCGGCACGCCTTCTAGCGCGAGCAGCGCCACCATCGCCGCTTCGGCTCCGCCCACGCCCCCGGGCGCCCCGGTGAGCCCGCCGGCGAGCGCCGAAAAGATGAAGATCGCCGTGGCGCTCGCAAGGCCGATATCGGCCCCCATCCAGACCAGCAGCAGATGAAAGGCCAGCCCCTCGGCCAGCCAGCCCACAGCGCCCAGCAGCGCCACGCCCGCAAGCAGGCCCGGCGCCGAGAAGGCCGCCAGCGAACGCGCCGCCCGGCGCAGGCGCGCAAACAGCCGTGCGAAGCGCCCCGTCAGCCGGTAGCCTGCGCGCGCCAGCGCATCGAGCAGCGCCGGGCGCGTGGCCACGAACGCGCCCACCAGCGCCAGAGCCGCGACCGGCGCGCCCAGGGCGATGCTCCGGCCCGAAAGCGCAAGCATCAGCCCGAGCAGCAGCCCCATCGCGGCGAGGTCCGAGGCCCGGTCCGCCAGCGCCAGCGGCGCCGTGCGCTCGAAGCTCCAGCCGGTCTCGCGCCTTATCCAGCGCATCCGCACGAGCTCGCCCACCCGCCCGGGCGTCACCGACATGGCGAAGCCGCCGAGAAAGTGGCGCGCATCCTGCAAGAGCCCCGTCCCCAGCCCGAGCCTCAGCGCAAACAGGTGCCAGCGCAGCGCGCGGGCGAGGTAATTGACCAGCGAAAGCCCGAGCAGCAGGGCGATCTGCCCGGGGCCGACCCGGCGCAGCTGGGCCATGACTTCGCCCCAGCCGGTGGCGGCAATGGCCCCTGCGAGGCCCACCAGAAGCAGCGCGAGCAGCACGAACAGGATCAGCCGGTCGCGGCGGGCGGAAGGCTGGGAAGGCTTGGCGGGCATGGATATGGCGAGGCTCGTCTGCTGCATGGGGCGCTTCTGGCGGCGGATCGGGGCCATTATAAGGGATGCGGCGCGCAATGACAGGGCTTTCGCGGCGCTTGCGCGACACCGCCGGCCGGCTCCCTCTGCCAGCACGAAGCCGGGGCAAAGCGGCTCACTCCCCCGCCCCGCGCGGGGTCAGGCTGAGCCAGATACCGTCGCGCCCGCGCACGGTGAGGTGGGCGACCGGCATGGCCGGGCGCCCTTCGACCGGCGCGAAACGAAAGGCGCGCACCAGGAGCGACAGCAGAAGCGGCCCCTCGGCCATGGCAAAGCCCGATCCGGGGCAGACCCGCTGGCCCTGGGAAAAGGGGATATAGGCCTTGCGCAGGCAGGCCTTGCCGTTTTCCGTGCCGAAGCGCGCCGGGTCGAAATCGTCGGGCCGCTCCCAGAGGCGCTCGTGGCGGTGCAGGTGCCAGGGGCTGAGCACGATCTGGCTGCCGCGCGCCACCTCGCGGTCGCGGAAATGCTCGCATTTCACCGCCTCGCGCACCATCATCGGCACCGGCGGGTAGAGGCGCATCGCCTCGCGGAACACGTCGCGGGAGATCTTGAGCTTGGAAAGGGTTGAAAAATATATCTTTTCCGGGTCGATCGCCGCCCGGGCCTCCTCTGCCACCCGCTCCTGCCAGTCGGGATAGAGCGCGAGCAGGTAGAGCGCCCAGGCGAGCGCCGAGGCGCTGGTCTCGTGGCCGGCGAGGAAGAAGATCGCCACCTGATCGACCATTTCCTCGGTGTCGAAGGTCTCGCCGGTCTCCGGGTCGGGGGTGGTCATGATCTTGGTCGCCAGATCGTCGGGCGCGCGCCCGGCCCGGATCGCCGCCATCCGCTCGGCGGTGAGCGCCGTGATCAGGGCGCGGATATCGCGGGCGGTCTCGCGCGTCTGGCGGCTGTGAAAGCGCGGAAACCACCGCGGAAGCGGCAGGAGCGCGCCCAGATTGACCACCGGGGATGCGCGCTGGTGCTCCCTGAAGCGGGAAAACACCGCCGCCGCGGTCTCGTTCTCGATCGGGATCGAAAACAGGGTGCGAAAGATCACGTCGGCGGCCATGTGGCTGGTCTGCGCCTCGATCTCGAGCGGGCGCCCGTCGGCCAGCGCGCCCAGCCGCTCCACCGCCGCCACGCCCGCATCCCACATGGCCGGGAAGGTATCGCGCAGCCGCCCGCCCTCGAAGGCCGGGTCGATGATGCGCCGCTGGCGCTTCCAGGTCTCGCCATTGGTGATGAAGACCGAATTGCCCAGGAGCGGGGCGAGGCCCTCGCGGATGCGGTCGGATTTGGGGAAGTCGTCGGGGCGCTCCTTGAGCACCAGGTCCACCAGCGAGGGATCGTTGCACAGATAGGAGCGGAAGAAGGGCGTGCGGAACTCGGCCATCCAGGCGCGGTAGAGGCGGGCGGGCTGGGCCGAGAGGATATCGCGGCGAAACAGGCGCAGATAGCGCCAGAGCGAGACTTTCGGCGGGCGCGCCGGGGGTTTGGGCGGGCGCGGCGGCGCCTGCGGCGGCCCGGCCCGCTCGGCTGGCTCGGGCGGCTTGGGCGGCGGTTCCGGCACCTCTGTCATCCCGGTCATGGCGGCATCTCTTTCACGGGGCCATAGAAACGTATTTCGACGCGGCGATGTCAATGCGGCTCTTTGACGGCTGGCGCTCCCGGTAGCGCTCGGCCAGCGTCAGGGGGCCGGCGGTGATGCGGAAATAGTCGTAATCGCCAGGCCGGTCGAAGGCGCAGAGATACTGGAAATGCAGGCGAAAGAAGCGCCAGCGCAACTCCTTCCAGCGCGCGGGGCTGAGCGTCTGGGTAAAGGCGGCGGAGATCACCAGCGGCCATTTCTGCCCCTTTTCCGGCGCCACGCCCGAGACCGCCACCGGGTCGCAGAGCGCAAAGGCGCAGCCATCGCCCGGCGCGGTCACGTCGAGCCAGAAAAGCTCGTCGCGCTGGCTGAGATAGTGCAGATCGGCGCGCAGGCGGTGGGCGCCGGGCAGGAAGGAGACCATCGGCACCACCTGCCCGAGGCTGAGAAAGCCCAGCGCCGGGCCGTCGGCGGGCACGCGGCCGGCGCGGATCAGGTCGGCGAGGATCGACACCCCCAGATGCGCGCCGGAGGAATGGCCCACCACCAGCACTTCGTCCACGTCCTCATGCAGCGCGGCGGCGATTTCGTCGCCAAATTCGGCCATGCGCGCTTCAAGCTCCGGCGGATTGGCGCCGCCGGTGGAGGCCGAATAGGCGTAATCGTGCATCAGGTAATAGGCGAAAAGCTTGTTGTCGATCCTGCGAAACCAGCGCAGGGTAGCCACGACCACCGCCAGAAACACCGCCCAGAAGGCCG
>JALWJU010000203.1 GCA_026997055.1 Paracoccaceae bacterium
CCTGCTCGAATGGGGCAGAAGCGCGCTCGATGTGCCGATCAACGAGCTTTACGGGCAGACCGAATGCAACCTGGTGCTGACCAGCGCGGCGGGCTTCATGCCGGTGCGCCCCGGCGCCATCGGCCTTGCGGTGCCCGGCCACGAAGTCGCCATCATCGACGCGGCCGGCCAGCCCCTGCCGCCGGGCGAGACCGGCGAAATCGCGGTCCGGCGCCCGGACCCGGTGATGTTTCTGCGATACTGGAACCAGCCGGAAAAGACGGCAGAGAAGTTCACCGGCGACTGGCTCAAGACCGGCGATCTCGGGGTGATGGACGAAGAGGGCTACTTCTCCTTCGTCGCCCGCGACGACGATATCATCACCTCCGCGGGCTACCGCATCGGCCCCTCGGAGATCGAGCATTGCCTCGCCTCTCACCCGGATGTGGCCATGGCGGCGGTGGTGGGCGTGCCCGACCCGGTGCGCACCGAAGTGGTCAAGGCCGTGATCGTGCCCCGCCCCGGCGCCGATCTGGCGACGCTGCCTGAAACCCTCACCGATCTGGTCCGCCGCCGCATCTCGCCCCATGTCGCTCCGCGCATCGTCGAATTCGCCGAGAGCCTGCCCATGACCGCGACCGGCAAGATCAGGCGCCGCGACCTGCGCTGATCCCCGCGGCGCCGGGCGCAGGCCCGCTTCCCGTGGGAAAATGTGCCCGGCTTAAAGGAATTTTCACCCCTGCCTGCGAAAACCGGCCAAAGGCTCGTGCCTTGAGCCCGATTCCCCTGTGCGGTCGGGCCATGACAAGGTGAACAGGAGAACAGAATGCGACTGCCAGATTTCAGAAACATCTCGTTCAAGCTGCCGGCGATCATTCTGGCAATGGTTGCCATATCGGTAGGGGTGGCCTCGGGGCTCGCCTATTTCCAGCAGCGGGATGCACTGGAGCATGCCGCCGAGATCCGGCTGCAGACGCTGGCCGAGGGGCGCGCCGATGATGTGAAAACCCTGTTTTCCAATATCAGCCAGGACCTGGCGATCATGGCCGGGCGCAGCTCGACCCTGCGTGCCTTCAACGGTTTCAAGCGGGCATGGGGGATCCAGAGCGAAGAGGAAATCGCCCAGTTGCGCGCCCTCTATACGGACCGCAATCCCTTCCCCGAAGGCGAGCGCGAACGGCTCGACGAAGCCGGAGACATCTCCACCTGGACACGGGTCCACGCCCAGATGCACCCCGAGTTCCGGGCCCCGCGCGCATTGTACGGCTATCGTGACATCTACCTGATCGAGCCCGGGGGGACGGTGATCTATTCGGTCACCAAGGGGCAGGACTTCGCCGTGAACCTGGCCGAGGCATCGCTCTCCGATACCGGCCTTGCGCGGGCCTTCCGAAGGGCCCTGGACGCAGAGCAGGGCGTGCAGGTCTTCGAGGATTTCGCCGCCTATGGGCCTGCGGGCGGGGAGAACTCGGCCTTCCTGGCGATGCCGCTGTATTCCAAGAGCGGCCAGCGGCTCGGGGTCATTGCCTATCGCCTGTCCACGGATATGATCTCCGCCCTTGCCAATGCCGAGGACGGCCTGGGCGAAACCGGCGAGGTCTATCTGGTCGGTTCCGATGGCATCGCGCGCACGAGCCCGCGCCTGGATGCGGAGACGGGTGCAGAGACGGGCGTGCCGCGCCAGATTTCCAACCCCGCCGTCAGCCAGGCCCTCGGGGGAATGAGCGGGATCACCGTGCTCGACCCGGATACGCCGCAGGAAGCCCGTGCCGCCTTCCTGCCGCTGGACGTGTTCGGCGAGAGATGGGCCGTGGTGGCACGCCAGGCTGAGCGGGAGATCCTCGCCTCGGTGATGCGCCTGAAGATGCTTCTGGCCGCAAGCGCCCTGGCAGTGATCGCCGCCTTCTCCGTGCTCGGCGTGCTGTTTGCCCAGACCCTGACCCGCCCGCTGTGGCGCCTGGTCTCCTCCATGCGCGAAATTGCCCGGGGCAATTTCGACCTCGAAGTAAAGGACGCAGACCGCAGGGACGAAATCGGCGTCATCGCGCGCACCCTGGAAGAAATCCGCCGGAAGCTGAAGCACGGCAGGGAAGAGGAATACGAAAACCGCTTCCGCGGGGTTGCCTTCGAATCCTCTTCCGCCTGCATCATGATGGCGGATGCGGACATGAACATCACCTCGGTCAATCCGGCGCTGCGCAGGGTGATGGAACAATACCATGAAGAATTCACCCGGATGTATCCGGATTTCGACTCCGAATCGGTTATCGGCATGCAGATGGACTTCTTCCACAGGGAATCCATCCGCGAGCGCATCCGCGAGCTTCTGAGAGACCCGGCAAACCTGCCCTATACAGCCAATATCTCGATTTCCGAAGCGCGCTTCCGCCTGACGATCTCCATGGTCACGGAGGAGGACGGCAGCCCCATGGGATATGTGGTGGAATGGAATGACGTCACCCGCGATTTCCTCAACACCGCGATTCTCGATGCGATCGACGCCAGCCAGGTCAAGATCGAATTCACCAAGGAGGGTATGTTCCTGTCGGCCAACGACCGTTTCTGCCGGATGATGGGCGAAGAAAGCAGCGCTTTCAAAGGCAGGCATGGCGAGGAAATCTTCCAGTTCGACGAAAAGCTGGCCGCCGAACGGGGACCCGTGTTCGAACGCCTGCAAAGGGGCGAATCCCTTAGCGGCCAGTTCCGCCTGCCTCGCCCGAAGGGTGGTCCGGCCATTGTCGACGGTTCCTTTTCACCGGTCATGGATGCCGGCGGCAAGCTCCTGCGCATCCTGATGCTGGGCAATGACGTCACCGAAGCACGCCAGGCGATAGAGGCTGCCGATGCCCGCAGGGACTTTATGCGCGCCGCCCAGCAAAAGGTTGTTGACGGACTGCGCAAAGGGCTCTCGGCTCTTGCAGAAGGCGACCTGACGGTTCGCCTGGAAGAGGAATTCGCCCCGGATTACGAGCAATTGCGTCAGGATTTCAACGGGACATGCGACAGGTTGCTCGAAGCCATGCGTGCCGTGGTGGAAAATGCCGACCTGATCCGTGGCGAAGCGGGCGAAATCGCCAATGCGGCAGACGATCTTTCCTCCCGCACGGAGCGCCAGGCTGCAACCCTTGAGGAAACCGCCTCTGCACTGGATCAACTGACCAGTTCCGTACGGTCGGCTGCGGACGGGGCCTCCCTGGCCAACGAACTGGTCCAGAATGCCCGGGAAAATGCAGAAATCTCGGGTAAGGTCGTGCGCGAGGCCGTGGAGGCAATGAGCGAGATCGAGCATTCCTCCAGGCAGATATCCAAGATCACCAGCGTGATCGACGATATCGCTTTTCAGACCAACCTGCTGGCACTGAATGCCGGGGTAGAGGCCGCTCGCGCCGGCGAGGCCGGCAGGGGATTTGCCGTGGTCGCTTCGGAAGTGCGCGCCCTCGCGCAACGCTCTTCGGAAGCGGCACGGGAAATCAACGAGCTGATCTCGGCTTCCGGAATGCAGGTCAAGCGCGGGGTGGAACTGGTCGATCAGACCGGGGCGGCACTCGAAAGTATCGTGAGCAATGTTTCCGAAATCGACCAGAAGGTCAGCGAAATCGCCGTCTCGGCCCGGGAGCAGAGTTCCGGCCTTGCCGAGATCAACGAGGCGGTCAACCAACTCGACCAGGTGACCCAGCAGAATGCCGCCATGTTCGAACAGACTACCGCCGCAAGCCACGCCCTGACGCGCGAGGCGGAAAATCTGAACGAAACAACGTCGCGCTTCAGGATCGAGGCCCGCCTTGGCGGAGAGGCATCGGCGAATGTCGTTGACCTGCCTCGACCGACCGCGCAACAGGCACCAGAAACTGCAACGCTGTCTCCCGCGACTACGGATGGAAGTGTCGTATTGGCTCAAGAAGCCGAGGAAATAGAAGAGGACTGGGATGATTTCTAGAGTGGCAGGGCTGCCCGGTGCCAGGACGGGAACGATGCCGATCAAGGTTCTCATCGTCGACGATTCCCCGGTAATGCGCCGGCTTATCCGTCACAGCCTTGCCGATCATCCGGATATCATGGTGGTGGCAGAGGCAGCTGATGCGAGAGAGGCGCGGGATGCGGTTAACCGCTTCAGGCCTGACGTCATGACCCTTGATGTGGAAATGCCGGAAATGGACGGGCTCGAGTTCCTGCGTCGTTTGATGAAGGCGCGTCCGATGCCGGTGGTGATGGTTTCTTCCCTGACAGAACGCGGCAGTGAAGCAGCCATCCGGGCGCTGTCTCTGGGAGCGGTGGAGTGCGTTGCCAAGCCAAAGGGAGGAAGGAATGGTGCGCCCCTGTTCGAAAACCTGGATAATATCCTGCGCATGGCAGCTCGCGCAAAGGTTAGAAGCCGCAGGAGCCCTTCCTCGCGTACAGCGGACAAGGCCCCGCCATTTGTCTGGAATGGAAAATATGTGCTGATCGGCGCTTCTACCGGGGGGGTGGAGGCCCTGGAAACCGTCTTGTCAGACTACCCGGAAAACTGCCCGCCGACACTGATAACCCAGCATATGCCGGCACAGTTCCTCGTCAATTTCGCGGCACGGTTGAACAAAAAATGCGCACCACATGTCCAACTGGCTCGTGATGGTGGAGAGTTGGAGCAGGGATGCGTGTATATCGCACCGGGGGGAGAAACGCATCTGGCATTGAGCCAGGCGAGCAGGCCGACCCTGGTCCTGCAGCCGGGGCCGAAGCAGACCGGGCACCGCCCTTCGGTTGACGTGATGTTCGCTTCGGCGCGCAAACATGCGGCCAAGGTGATCGGGGTCCTGCTTACGGGCATGGGAGCCGACGGGGCCGAAGGGATGCGAGTCCTGCGTGAGAACGGAGCATTCTGCATCGCACAGGACCGGGAGAGTTCCGTCGTCTACGGGATGCCGCGGGTGGCCTGCGAGAAGGGCGGAGTCGACGTATCGCTGGGATTGTCACGTATTGCCGGAGAGATCCTGTCGCGTACGCGCAAGAATGGCGCATTCATGCAACCAGCAAACATGGCAGGATGAAAATGCCCCAGAACCTTGTGCGTACATATATCAGCCAGGGCGAATACGCGATATCCGATCAGGAAGATGCGGTGATCGCCACGCTTCTGGGAAGCTGCGTCTCGGCCTGCATCTGGGATCCGGTGCGCAAGATCGGCGGGATGAACCATGTTCTGTTCGTCGATGAGACCCAAAATGCTGCCAGCCAGTTCGGTCATGGAGTGAATGGCATGGAATTGCTGATCAATGGCCTGTTACGTCAGGGCGCACGGAGGGGGCGGCTGAGGGCAAAGGTTTTCGGCGGTGCCTCCATGATCGCGGGACTGTCCAGCGCGGGTGAAAGGAACGGCAGATTTGTCGTTGACTTCCTGGCCCGGGAAGAGATCGCTCATGTGGGGGGCGATTTGGGTGGAACGCTGGCACGGCGCCTCGAATTCTGGCCGACTTCAGGGCGTGCGCGGATCAAACTGGTGAACAAGAAGGTTGAAGTCGAAGCCGTGAAGCCGCCGCCGAGCAGTGAATTGGAACTTTTCTGAGAGTGCGTGAGACACTCCTCCAAAGCAGTGTCTCACCGGGTGGTGTAAATTTCGCTGGCAGCGCGGGCTGAGTGGATCCTTTGCATGGCGAAGCGACGCCCGCGCGGGTTGCTTGGCGGCCACGGTTGTTCTTTGGCTAGGCTCAGGACTCATAGCCAGAACATGACGACGGCGGCCAGGGCGCAGGCCGAGAGAAAGACCTTGGGGCATCGGTCGTAGCGGGTGGCCACGCGGCGCCAGTCCTTGAGG
>JALWJU010000204.1 GCA_026997055.1 Paracoccaceae bacterium
CGCCCCGCGCGGCCCCGCCCTATCAAGAGGCATGAACGCGCGCTCCATTCTCATCACCGGCTGTTCCTCGGGCATCGGCTACGATGCCGCCCATACGCTGCACAAGCGCGGCTGGCGGGTCTTTGCCACCTGCCGCCACCAGGCCGATTGCGACCGGCTCGGCGCCGAGGGGCTCACGAGCTTTCGCCTCGATCTGACCGACCCCGCCTCGATCCGCGCCGCGCTCGCGCAGGCGCTGGAGGCCACCGGCGGCACGCTTGATGCGCTGTTCAACAACGGCGCCTTCGGCCTGCCCGGCGCCGCCGAAGACCTGCCCACCGACGCGCTTCGCGAGATATTCGAGACCAATTTCTTCGGCTGGCACGAGCTGACCCGCGCCGTGATCCCGGTGATGCGCGCCCAGGGGCACGGGCGGATCGTGCAGAATTCCTCGGTGCTGGGGCTGGTCGCCATGCGCTGGCGCGCCGCCTATGTGGCGACCAAATTCGCCCTCGAAGGTTACAGCGACACCCTGCGTATCGAACTGGCCGATGCCGGCATCCATGTGGTCCTGATCGAGCCGGGCCCGATCACCACCGATATTCGCATCAAATCCATCCCCCATTTCGAGCGCTGGATCGACTGGCGCGCCTCGCCCCACCGCGCGCGCTACGAAGCCTCGCTGCTCAAGCGCCTTTACGCCGAGAACCCGCCGCGCGATGCTTTCGAACTGCCGCCCTCGGCGGTGACGAAAAAGCTGATCCGCGCGCTCGAGGCACGCCGTCCGCGCCCGCGCTACTACGTCACCACCCCGACCCATATCGCCGGGATCGCCCGGCGCCTGCTCTCGACCCGGATGCAGGACCGGATCCTGAGCAGGTCATAGCATCGCAACGCCGCATTGCACCCGCGTCCGTCAGCGCTTATGTCAGATGACAACGCGGCGACAGCACGAAAGGAGCGCCCATGCTGCAGGATCCGTATTTCATCGCCGTCGCCCTTGCGGGCGGGCTGGTGCTGGCGATCCTGTCCGTCGGGGTCATCGGCTTCGGGATCGGAGGGGCGTTCAACCGCAGGCACTCGAACCGCATCATGCGCTACCGCATCGCCGCCCAGGCGGTGGCGATCCTGCTGATCCTGCTGTTCGTCTGGGTGCGGCGCGGCGGCTGAACCGGGAGGCAGACATGGTTACCCTATCGAAGATCTACACCCGCACCGGCGACAGCGGCGAAACCGCGCTGGGCAATGGCGAGCGCCGCCCCAAGCACGACCTGCGCATCGCCGCCTATGGCACCGTGGACGAGATCAATGCCACCGTGGGAATCGCCCGCCTCCACGCCCCCCCGGCCATGGACCTGCATCTGGCACTGATCCAGAACGACCTCTTCGACCTGGGCGCCGACCTCTGCCGCCCCGAAACCGAATCGGAAACCGAAGAAACCGAAGCCGATACCGGCGCCGGGGCCGGGACCTCGCCCCTGCGCATCGCCCAGCGCCAGGTGGATCGGCTGGAGGCGGAAATGGACGACATGAATGCCGACCTCACGGTGCTCAGGAGCTTCATCCTGCCCGGGGGTGCTCCGCTGGCGGCATATCTGCACCTCGCGCGCACGGTGACGCGGCGCGCCGAGCGCCTCACGGTCGAACTGGCCGCCCGCGAGCCGGTGAACCCGGTGGCGATCCGCTACCTCAACCGCCTGTCCGACTGGTGCTTCGTCGCCGCCCGTGTCGCCAATGACCAGGGCCGTGACGATGTGCTCTGGGTGCCCGGCGCCAATCGCTAGCGTCCCCACCGTCCCCGCCGTGCCGAAACGCGGCGTCACCTGCCGCGAAATGTCGGATTCCCCCTGTTTTCGCAGTCGCAGAATCGCTAAACGGGGACGAACGAGAACCTGATCAGGAGTGAACGGCCATGAAGGTGCTGGTGCCCGTGAAGCGCGTGATCGACTACAACGTGAAAGTGCGCGTCAAGGCGGACGGAAGCGGCGTCGATCTCGCCAATGTCAAGATGTCGATGAACCCGTTTGACGAAATCGCGGTCGAAGAGGCGATTCGCCTGCGCGAGGCGGGCAAGGCCGATGAGATCGTGGTGGTGTCGATCGGCGTCAAGCAGGCGCAGGAGACCCTGCGCAACGCGCTCGCCATGGGCGCGGACCGGGCGATCCTGGTGGTCGCGGCCGAGGACGTGCACGAGGACATCGAGCCGCTGGCGGTGGCCAAGATCCTCGCGAAAGTGGTCGAAGAGGAAGCGCCCGGCCTGATCATCGCCGGCAAGCAGGCGATCGACAACGACATGAACGCCACCGGCCAGATGCTCGCCGCTCTCCTGGGCTGGCCGCAGGCGACCTTCGCTTCCAGCCTCGAGATCGAGGGCGACAGCGCCCTGGTCACCCGCGAGGTGGATGGCGGCCTGCAGACGATCAGGGTCAAGCTGCCCGCCATCGTCACCGCCGATCTGCGCCTGAACGAGCCGCGCTATGCCTCGCTGCCCAATATCATGAAGGCCAAGAAGAAGCCGCTCGAGGAAAAGGCCGCCGCCGATTACGGGGTCGATACCACCCCGCGGCTGGAAGTGCTGAAAACCGCCGAGCCCGAGGGGCGCAAGGCCGGCATCATCGTAAGCTCGGTGGACGAACTGGTGGAGAAACTCAAGGAAGCGGGGGTTGTGTGATGGCTGTTCTTCTCCTTGCCGAAATCAACGATGGCGAACTGGCCCTTGACGCCACCGCCAAGGCCGTTACCGCCGCGCGCGCACTGGGCGACGTAACCGTGCTCGCCGCCGGCGCCAGGGCCGCCGCTGCCGGGGAAGCGGCGGCGAAGATCGACGGGGTGTCGAAAGTGCTGGTGGCCGAAGACGCATCGCTGGGCCACCGCCTGGCCGAGCCCATTGCGGCGCTGATCGTCTCGCTTGCGGGCGATTACACGCATATCGTCGCGCCCGCCACGACGGATGCGAAAAACATCCTGCCGCGCGTTGCCGCGCTCTTGGACGTGATGATCATCTCCGACATTTCCGGCGTGGTCGATGCCGACACCTTCGAGCGGCCGATCTATGCGGGCAACGCGGTGCAGACGGTGAAAAGCCACGATCCGGTCAAGGTCATCACTGTGCGCACCTCCACCTTCGATGCCGCCGGCGAGCAGGATCCGGCCCCGGTCGAGACCATCGCCGCGGCCGAGGATCCGGGCCTCTCCGAATGGGTCGAGGACAAGGTGGCCGAGAGCGACCGGCCCGAACTGACCTCGGCAAAAGCCGTGGTCTCCGGCGGGCGCGGCGTGGGCTCGGAGGAGAACTTCGCCCTGATCGAGGCGCTGGCCGACAAGCTCGGCGCCGCCGTGGGCGCCTCGCGCGCCGCCGTTGACAGCGGCTTTGCCCCCAATGACTGGCAGGTGGGCCAGACCGGCAAGGTCGTCGCGCCCGAGCTTTACGTCGCGGTGGGCATCTCCGGCGCGATCCAGCACCTCGCGGGCATGAAGGACAGCAAGATCATCGTCGCCATCAACAAGGACGAGGAAGCGCCGATCTTCCAGGTGGCCGATTTCGGGCTGGTCGCCGACCTGTTCGACGCGGTGCCGGAGCTGACCGAAAAGCTCTGAGCATCGGAGGATGCAAGACAAGGGCCCGCCAGCACGGCGGGCCTTTTCGTTACAACAGCGGCGCGATCACCTCTTCGAGCGCGGCCGCCGCCTTTTCATGGGCCACGGTCCCCAGCATCTCGGCGGCCACGGGTGCCTCCACCTCGCCATGGATCAGCCCCGCGCGTCCCTGCACGATCTCGCCCCGATCCACCGCCACTTCGGCGACGCCCCGGACAAAGGGGCGCAGCGCCTCGACCATCTCGCGGTCGATGAACAGCGGGTTCGGAGCCTCGGGCGTGAAGGCCACCGGCGCGCCCGGCGCGTGATCGGCCATCCACAAGAGCACGACATTGCCCTCGAGACGGGCGATCATCCGCTTCATCCGCCCGAGCCAGGCTTCCTTCAGCTCCGCCTCGACCATGGCGAACTTGTCCGCGCTCGCCTCCCACAGCACCTTGAGCAGGTGGCGGGTGAAGTTGATCTCGGTGAAGTCAACTTCGCGGTAGATGGTCTTGAGCAGGTTCGAGGCCCGCAGGAAGCGGTCGTTGCGGCGCGGATGCACGGCATAGAAGCGATTCGACAGGTTCTGCGCTCCGGTCATCTCGACCACGGTCAGATGCGCCCGGGTGCAGATATCGGCGATGGTCCGCTCGCCGCAGAATACATCGAGCCCCGCATTCATGCAGCCCAGATTGACCGCCGGGAAGTCAAGCCGCTCCTCCAGCAGCGCCGGGTAGGGTCGGGCCGTGAACTTGCCGTAGGTCTCCGTACCCCCGATGACCGCCACATAGGGCTGGTCGAGCTTGCGTTTGGGGCCGCGAAACAGGAGCTTCGATTTGCCATAGCGACAGGGATAGTAATCAAGGGCATTTGCGCCCAGGTTCTCGAAGGTCATTCCACCCACTCCAATATTTCACCCGGGAAGGAGATTCGCAGAGAGATGTTTCCAAATCGCTAAAGATAAAATACTCCTTGTTGCGTTAACCGAGAATGTCGCGCGAGTAGCGCACCGGAAAGGAACGGGCATGGAAATCAGGACGGTGGGAGTCGTGGGCGCGGGGCAGATGGGCAACGGCATCGCCCATGTGCTGGCGCAGGCAGGATATGATGTGCTGTTGAACGACATCAGCCAGGAGAGCCTCGACCGGGCGATGGCCACGATCCGGCGCAACATGGACCGGCAGGTGGCGCGCGAGAAGATCACCGCCGAGCAGCGCGACGCGGCGCTGGCGCGCATCACGCCGACCCTGCGCCTGGCCGATCTGGGCCCCTCGGATCTGATCATCGAGGCCGCAACCGAGCGCGAAACCGTGAAAAACGCGATTTTCGAGGACCTGCAGCCGCATTTGCAGCCGCATACGATCCTCACCTCCAACACCTCGTCGATCTCGATCACCCGGCTTGCCAGCCGCACCGACCGGCCGGAGAAGTTCATGGGCTTTCACTTCATGAACCCGGTGCCGGTGATGAAGCTGGTGGAGCTGATCCGCGGCATCGCCACCGATGACGCCACCTATCAGGCCTGCCTCGGCGTGGTCGAACGGCTGGGCAAGCAGGCGGCGCCGGCGGAGGATTTTCCGGCCTTCATCGTCAACCGGATCCTGATGCCGATGATCAACGAGGCAGTCTATACGCTATACGAGGGGGTGGGCTCGGTGCGCTCCATCGACACCTCGCTGAAGCTCGGGGCCAATCACCCGATGGGGCCGCTGGAGCTGGCCGATTTCATCGGGCTGGATACCTGCCTTGCGATCATGAACGTGCTGCATGACGGGCTCGCCGATACCAAGTACCGCCCCTGCCCGCTGCTGACCAAATATGTCGAGGCCGGCTGGCTCGGGCGCAAGACCGGGCGCGGCTTTTACGATTATCGCGGCGAGGAGCCGGTGCCGACGCGCTGATTTCGCGCCCTATGCGCCATTTCCCAGCGCCAGCGTGTGTGCGCGCAGCCAGGCCATGAAGCCGCGCGGGTCGCTGTGCAGGCGCGCCATCTGCGCATCGCTCAGCACCTCGCCGATGACCGGCGCCTGCGGGCGGTGGCAGGAGCGCACGATCTCGTGCAGCAGCAGCGCCTGGCGCAGGGTCGAGGACAGACGGTTGGCGATCTGGTAGGCGCGGCTGTTGGCGCCCGGGAAATGGATCGGCAGCACCCGCG
>JALWJU010000205.1 GCA_026997055.1 Paracoccaceae bacterium
ACTTCAACCTGCCGAAGATTCGATACAATCTCTTCCGGCTTTTCTCGTTTCCCAGCCATCGCTGATCCTCCAAATTGCGGGACAAATATATCCCAGTTGGTGGACCACTTTCAGGGGGCTACTCCACTCGAACGCTGCCTCGATACGGGAATGGCCTTTCAGCGTCGGGGTCGAGACCATGTAGATCTTGCGCCGGCCCTGGAAGGTGGCTGTGCGCTGAATGGCCAGATCGACCGGATCGCCCTCGCCATCGGCATCGCCGGGATAGCCGTCCACCTCGTCGAGAAAGAGATAACGCACCGGTGTGGAGCGCAGGCCGACGGCCGAGTTGGCACCGGTCATCACCAGCTGACCGCCGGGAAAGGATTTGCGGAACAGGCTGTTTCCGGCATCGCGGGAGCGGGGCGAGGCGACCAGCTCACGCAGCGCGGGCGTGGCCTCGATCAGCGGGTCGATGCGCACGGTCGTGTTGCGGCGCACCATGTCGAGCGACGGCATCACCAGCATCGCGATGCCGGGTGCGTTCTGGATGATGTAGCCCAGCCAGTTCAGCCCTGCTTCCGATCCGCCGGTCTGCGCGCCCTTCATCAACACGACGCGTTCATAGGGGCTGGAGGTGGAGAGCGCATCCATCACCTCGCGCAGATAGGGCGTCCGTTCCGTGCGCCAGCGCCCGGGCTCGGCTGAGGTGGGTGGCAGGATGCGGTGCCGGTCGGCCCAGTCCGAAACCGGGATCGGTGGTTCGGGGCGGATGCCGCGCCGCCAGGCCAAGTCGATCTCAGGCACCATCGCCCAGTTCTCCAAGCGGCAGGTCGGCCAGATGTTCGAGATGCTCGCGCATCATCCGGTCCAGCGCGGCGAAGGTGGCCCGAGGATCGGCGCCGAGTTCGGCGGCCAGCAGCGGCGCCGTGCGCTGGACCCACGCCAGATGGGCGTCGCGCTCGGCACGGGCGCGCGCAAACACCGTGCGCTGGGCTTCCTTGGCGTCGATCAGCTTGCCCTGTTCGCGCTCATAGGCCAGACGGGCACGCTGGACTTTGACGATCTCGTGCAGCCGCTTGGCCTCGGCCAGTGTGGCCGTGCGGGTGGAGGCTGACGGGGCACCGCCCTTGTGGCGCCGGGCAGGGTCGAGGTTCGACTCGATCCAGGCGAGCCCTTTCGCCACGTCGATGGTGCCGTCCGGACGCACCGGAAGCCCCTCGGCAATCAGCTGTGAGATACGCCCCTTGGTCAAACCGACGCGCGCGGCGAAGGCGGTCTTGGTTTCATGGCTGTCGAGTTTAGTCATTTCCACCCCCTGACGCTGGCGACGCGATGCGCCAAGCCCCCCCACATAGGAATGGGCGCAAAAGGAACCGTCCGATGGCCGTCAATCGCTGCCTGGAATGACGGGCTTGTGACGCGCCAATGACGGGGTGCCGGGCGCAAGTCCTTGAAAGTGTTGAGATGACGCACTTTCCGCGACAACCTTTTCAACAGGCGGGAACAGGAAGGTGGGGGAAAGGTATTCTCCCTTGTGGAAATATCTGAGCCAGACTGCGTCATCTCAACACTCTCAATGGGTTAGGGGGCAAGTTGCCGGTTTGGTGCGTCACAGTTGCGTCACGGCGAGGCCGACGAAAAACCGCGCCTTGCTGGTGCGCTTGTGCTGGATCCCGGCCACGCGGGCCTGCACGCGCTGGACAAAGCCGTTGATGGCAGGCAGCTTCTCGGGCTTGTAACCCTCGGCCAGCGCCCAGTCGCGGAAGCGGATATAGGCATCGCGGGTGGCGACAAGCGGGCCACCGTTCACGATGGGCACGACCTTCACGCAGGCATCGATCCAGGCGGCAACGGGATCCTCGCTCAGCACCCATTCGCGGAGTGCGTCGTGGCAGCTCTTCGGGATAGCGAAATTGCGTCGTCGGATCAGCCGCGCCGCACCTTCGACAGCCCATGCCAGCAACCGGTCCGGTTCCTCGGCCGCGATGCGTTTGCCGATGTCTTCGATGCGTTCGTCCAGCGGGATCGAGCGCGTGAACGGAATGACCAGCAGGCGCCGCTGCACGCCCCGATCGACACCGCCCCTGAAGCTTGGCAGCTGGTTGGCGGCGAACAGGTTCTGCGCCATGGAGCGGAACTCGACGCGGCTCTTGTAAACATCCCGCCCTTCGATGGGATCGCCAGTGACGACGGCCTTGAAGGTGTCCGAAGCAATCGCCTCGGGCGAAAGTTCGTCGGAGGCGTTGAGAAGCTTTCCGACCAGCCCGACGACATGGCGTTCATCGCCCATCTTCGAGGCGGGGACCGAGCAGATTGCGCTAGCGGGCAGGATGCCGCGGGCGAGTTCAAGCACCTGGCTCTTGCCGTTCTCGGCCGTCTTTCCGTGCAGCACCACCGCGCGCGGCTGCATCAAGCGGGTGGCGTAGCCCAGCGCCGCGGCACCGCAGATCTCGGCCAGGAGCGCGCATTTCGCCTCTGCATCCGGGTCGCCCTTGAAACATCCTGTCAGCAGCGTTGCCAGCAGGGAGCCTTTGGGCGGTGTGCCCGAGGCGCCGGGTTGCCAGCGACCGGGCAGGGTGTGGCGGCAACGGTGTTCCCGGTGATGCGGCGCAAGGCGCGGGTTTCCGTTTGCGTCAAAGCGGATGAAGCCCGAGGCGCAGTTGATGCCCGTGGGCGGGGTGTCGAAATACTCCGGTGCGGCACACAGCGCGGCGCATTCGTGCAGGATAGAGTTGATGCGGGACTTGTTCAGCTTGACGTTCGAAGGCTCGCTCGCGGGCGTGAAGAACTTCGCACCGTCATAGGCATGAACCGGCGGGCGCAATTCGTGTTCGGGGATTGCTTCCCAATGGGTGTCCCCATAGCGCCAGAACGCGCCCTCGGCATGAACGATGCGGCCGTGGCGTTCGGTCAGATCCTCGCGCACGCGCCTTGCGATTTCCACGTCCGAACCGATGGACAGCGATTTGCGTTCAGCTGCGGATTGTTCGGGGTGAAAGGGTTCGGCATTATTGATCCGGGTGCGCACGGCCGCCTCGCCTTCGCGCACCAGGACATCGTTGAAGTCCAGTTCCTCTGGCGGCGTGGCAATCATCACGGTCATGCCGCGACGCAGGAGGTTGGCAGCGGCACGGCCGATCTGGCCCTCGGCCTTGCTGCCGGGCAGGTCGCCGTCACGGGCGATGATGACCGTCGAGTTCGGGGGCACGGGCGCGCGGCCGATGTTCGAGATGCCGAGGCAGGCCCAGGTTTCCTGTCCGGTCGCCTGCCAGACGGAAAGCGCGGTCTCGACGCCCTCGCAGAGCACAAGCGGTTCACGGCCCGGCAGACGCACGGCGGCGCGCTCGGCCCAGCCATCGACCGCCTTGTTGGTGCGCTTGACCACATCGAGCGGTGCCTTCTGCCCCTCGGCTGTCAGATAGACCTGCTGGATTGCCAGCACCTTTCCCGCATCATTGGTGGCCAGCGCGACCATGGCGCCGAACCTGCCCCAGGCATGCTGGCGATAACGGATGCAGTCGGGCGGCGTCGCGGTGATGCCGCGCCGGCGCAGATAGGAAAGCACCGGCGTCGAGGTGAGGGTTTCGGTGCGGCGCACGATCTCGGCGACCTTTTTCGCACGGTCCTGCGCTGTCGGTGCCTTGGGCTGCGCCTGTGTGCGATTGGGCGCGGAGGTCGGGCGAGGAGCGGTGTCGGATTCGCCCAGCCAGGCGCGCGCCCAGTTGCGTGCGGCATGGTCATCCAGGTGCAGGTGATGACGGATGAGCTCCAGCCCAGCGCCACCAACGCCTTCCTCGTGGTCAAACCAGCGGCCCTTGTCGGCGCCGGCGATTTCCACGGCGATGCTGCCCTTGCTGCCGAAGCGCAGTTGCTGCGCGCTTGAAAGTTCGCGGTTCGGTTCGCCAAGCAGTTCGCGGGCCAGATCAATGATGCGGTCGTTCAGCAGTTCGGCCATCCTGGCGACGGACATGCGGGGGGCGATGCGTCGTCGCGATGTGGTCCGGCTGCCGTTGTAATCAAGAGGATCCTCCTGTGTTTTCATTGGCGCGACACCTTTGGCGTGCAGAGCAGGATCGGCATTTCGGGACGTACCGTCTGCACGAGGTTGACCCAGGCGATTTCCTGTTCGGGACGGGTTTCGATGATCAGCCCGTTGCAGCCTGCAACCGCCATCATGGCGATGCTGGTATAGGCTTCCTCGGGAGGTGCGCCGGAGATGATCGCGACGCCGTCGGTCATGTCGATCAGCCGTTCGAACGCCGCGCGGTCGTATTGGTCGGGACCAAGTGCGCAATCGGTATCGTCGCCCACCAGGACAATGAAGGGTCGGGTGAGCAGGTTGATGCCGCGGTCGAGATCGGTGGCGCGCTGCGGGATCACCAGGAAGCCCACCCTATGGTGGCGGATTGCGTGGACCACGGGCAGCAGGTGGGGCGCCTTGTCGGCTGCGGTGGCTTCCAGCCGGTCGAGCATGGGGGCTGTCATTTGCGAGAAATCATTCGCCATGGGGAAAACCCTCCTGAAGAGCGATCCAGTCCATCAGGGTCGATCGGCGTGTGGCGATACGATTGCCAAGCCGGAAATGCGGCAGCGGGCGCTTGGACCGTGTGCAGAGGTAATAGACCCGGCGCTGGAACCGGAACTCGTCGGAATCGAACAGAAAACGGGCAATTTCAGCGGCACCTATCATCAGGTCGGGCGCGAGCGTGACGGGCGCAGTCATCGGCCCCTCCTGGCGCGCGGGGCGCTCGGCTTGCGATCTGCCGCCTGTTCACGGGCGAGCAGCCATTCACGCACGGCCTCGATGCGGTAATAGACGCGCCGGCCGAACACGACGAAGGGCGGGGATTGGCGCAGCTGGCGGTCGCGCTGGCAGGTGCGCAACGATACCCCGCGGCGGGCGGCGTATTCTTCCTCGGAAATGAAGCCGTCAAGAAAATCGGCGGGTGGGGCGACGGTGGCGGCCATGTCGGTGCCACCGGGTGCAAGGGATTGAGTCATCGGTGTCTCCTTCGTGACAGGCGACGCAATGCGCCGCCGATGCCCGAGAGATGCCGATGTTTCCGGCCGTTTATTATTGGTGAGGGCTGGTTGCTAACTAGTGAGCAGGATTGGCTCAGTAGTCAGAAGCTGGGAATCGGGGCCCGATATTCTCGCGCAATTTCAAGCAACTCGCCCGTAAGGGGGGGGCCGGTCGGCCCTGCGCTTCGGGCCACGGCCGATACTGGGGCAGGATCCATGTTTCCTCTGGATCCAGCAGGGTTTTGGCCTTGGCCCGAGGCAGTTGATAGGACAGCCCGAACTCAAGGTAGGCTTCGGCCTGCGAAAGGAACATCATGAAGTTCTCGTTCAATTCGGCTTCCAGGACGTGACCGACATCTTCGGCCGAGTCGTTATGCGTAAGCGCGATGGTGAACCAGTCGAGCAGTACCGCGCAGAAATGCGCGACGGGCTTGTAGGTCTTCCATGCCCTTCGCAGGTCGTGACTGTTGCGCGGAATGTTCGGAAGTTTCACCCGCTCGAGAATGAACACGGCCTTGTTGATGCTGGCGCCGCCGGGAAGGTCGGAATGATGAGCTTGATCTGCCCCCATTGAGTGGTCCAGTTTGAAAGTTAGTGCATTGTGGGTCTCTGGTCCATTGGAATGATGCTCTCCGGTGCGGGTGGTCGATATCCCAGAGCGCTATGTGGCCTGACGGTGTTGT
>JALWJU010000206.1:0-1229 GCA_026997055.1 Paracoccaceae bacterium
TATGCCGCCGTCGGGGCGGAGCTGGTGGACAGTGCCGAAGAGGTCTTTGCCCGCGCCGAGCTGATCGTCAAGGTCAAGGAGCCCCAGGCGGTGGAGCGCAGGATGCTGCGCGAGGGGCAGGTGCTGTTTACCTATCTGCACCTGGCCCCGGACCCGGAGCAGACCCGCGACCTGCTCGATTCGGGCGTGACCGCGATCGCCTACGAGACCGTGACCGACGCGCAGGGCGGCCTGCCGCTGCTGGCGCCGATGAGCGAGGTGGCGGGCAAGCTCGCCCCGCAGGTCGGCGCCTGGACGCTGCAAAAGGCCAATGGCGGGCGCGGCGTGCTGATGGGCGGCGTGCCCGGCGTGGGCCCGGCGCGCGTGGTGGTGATCGGCGGCGGGGTGGTGGGCACCCATGCCGCGCGGGTCGCGGCCGGGATGGGAGCCGATGTCACCGTGCTCGACCGTTCGCTTGCGCGTCTGCGCTATCTCGACGACGTGTTCGGCCGCGCCTTCAAGACCGCCTATGCCAGTGCCGGCAATACCCAGGAACTGGTGCACGAAGCCGATCTGGTGGTGGGCGCGGTGCTGATCCCGGGTGCGGCCGCGCCCAAGCTCGTGCATCGGGCGGATCTCAAGCAGATGAAGCCCGGCGCGGCGCTGGTGGATGTGGCGATTGATCAGGGCGGCTGCTTCGAGACCAGTCGCCCGACCACCCATGAGGATCCGATCTACGAGGTGGACGGGATCATGCATTATTGCGTGGCCAACATGCCCGGCGCGGTTGCGCGCAGCTCGACCATCGCGCTGGGCAATGCCACCATGCCCTTCATGCTGGCGCTGGCCGACAAGGGCTGGCGCAAGGCCTGCGAGGAAGATCCGCATCTGCTCGACGGGCTCAATGTCCATGCCGGCAAGCTCACCTATTATGCGGTGGGCAAGGCGCTGGGGATCGACGTGATTTCGCCCAGCCTCGCGCTGAAGGAATAGAGAGGCCGGGAGGGTTCCGTGGAAAATCGGGACGGGGGGCCAGCCCCCCGGACCCCCCGGGATATTTGCGGCAAGAGGAAGGAGAGCGGTGGGTTCGGGTATCGTTAACCTTTTGCTGGGAGGGTCGGTTTCGGTACCACGGCAAAGGCTCTTGCGAGGCCCTGCATGGCAGGGTGTCGGGCATGTCACGCGGCCGGGCCGAGAGGCCCCGCACCTCGAAGATGAGCATTTGCGCCCGAGCGGCGCCGCTCCCCTTC
>JALWJU010000206.1:1239-5673 GCA_026997055.1 Paracoccaceae bacterium
CTTTGCGACCAGCGCGTCGCGGATCTCGGTCAGAAGCTCCACCTCGCTGGGCCCTTTCGGGGCTTCCGGCGCCGCTTCCTTTTCCTTTTCGGCGGCCTCCTTGGCCTTGTTGACCGCCTTCACCAGCATGAACACCACGAAGGCGATGATCAGGAAATTGATCACTGCCATGATGAACGAGCCGTAGGCGAAGATCGCCGCGCCGCTTTCGCGCGCCGCATCGAGGCTGGTGCCGGGGGCGACTTCGCCGGAGAGCACCGCGTATTTGTTGGTGAAGTCGATCCCGCCGGTGAAAAGGCCGATGATCGGGTTGATCAGGTCGCCGACCAGCGATTTGACGATCGCGGTGAAGGCGGCGCCGATGATGATGCCCACGGCCATGTCCATGACATTGCCCTTGGCGATGAATTCCCTGAATTCCTTGAGCATGATTCCTCTGCCCCTCCTGTCCCTCTCTGTCGGGCGCGGGGATGGTTCCGCGCGTTTGCGTGCGGGGGATGCCCGATTTCGCTCCGGCGGGAAAGGGGAATGGCGCGGGAACGTTCCCCGGAACCGGCGGCGCGGCAGGGGTCGGGCGGGAGGCGCCGGGGCTTCTGCGCCCTATCCTTCCGGCAGGCGGCCGGTGAGGGTGTAGCGCAGGATTTCGACCACCTGGGCCGGCTCGCGGGCGACCGCCAGGGCGGCGGCGTCCACTTCCTTGAGCGGGTGGTCGTGCCCGGGCGGGTGCAGGGTGATCAGCGCCTTGCCCAGCGCGGCGGCATAGCCGGCATCGAAGGCGGCGTTCCACTGGCGGTATTTCTCGCCGAAGCGCACCACCACGATATCGGCGTCGGCGATTTCCTTGCGGGTGCGGATGGCATTGATCTGGGCGCCCTTGCGGTCGTGCCAGAATTTGCTGTCCTC
Organism: Paracoccaceae bacterium; assembly: GCA_026997055.1. Classification (GTDB taxonomy): domain Bacteria; phylum Pseudomonadota; class Alphaproteobacteria; order Rhodobacterales; family Rhodobacteraceae; genus JAAEUB01. The sequence goes on from JALWJU010000206.1 coordinate 2,143, forward strand.
GGGCCCCAGGATGGCGACGCCGCAATCGTCGCTGGCGTCGTGGTCGGTGACCGGGGCGGAGAAGGTCACGTCGAGCCCTTCGGCGCCGGCGATGATCTGCTCGCGCCAGTCGGTATGGATTTCGCCGGAGAGATATACTTTCAGCGTCATGGTTCAGCTCCTCAGTCTGCCGCCGGTGGCCTTTTCGACCTTGGCGATGATCCTGGCGCTGACCGCTTCGATATCGGCGTCGGTCAGGGTCTTGTCGCTCGGTTGCAGGCGCACGGTGATGGCGAGCGATTTCTGCCCAGCCTCGCCGAGCGCGCCGCCGGTGAATTCGTCAAACAGGCGCACCTCGTCGATCAGCGCCTTGTCGGCGCCCCGGGCGGCATTGACCAGCGCCTGGGCCTCCACGTCAGAGGCGACGACGAAGGCGAAGTCGCGCTCCACCGCCTGCAGGTCGCTGGCTCTCAGCGCCGGGCGGGTGGTGCCCTTGCTGCGCGCGAAGGGGATGCGGGCGAGGTGGACGGCAAAGGCCACCACCGGCCCCTTCACATCGGTGGCCTCGATCACGCGCGGGTGCAGTTCGCCAAAGGCGCCGAGCACGTTTTTCGGCCCCAGCGAGAGCCTGGCCGAGCGGCCGGGGTGCCACCATGCGTTCATGTCGCGCAGGTGCATCAGGCGGGCGGGCGCGCCGAGGGCGGAAAGCACCGCTTCGAGGTCGGCCTTGGCGTCGAAGGTATCGACCGCGCGGCGCGCGCCGAAGCGGTCCCTGGGCCCGGTATGGCCGACGAGGATGCCGGTCAGCATCTGCTCCATGTCCTCGGGCTCGCCGCCGGAAAAGACCGGCCCCACCTCGAACAGCGCCAGATCCATGAAGCCGCGCGCCTGGTTGCGCGCCGCCGCGGCCAGCAGGCCGGGCAGCAGAGAGGGGCGCATGTGGCTCATCTCGCTCGAAATCGGGTTTTCGATTCGGGTGGCATCGGAGCCGCCGCCGAAGCGGGTGGCACTTTCGGCGTCGATGAAGGAGTAGGTCACGCATTCGTTGTAGCCGAGCGCGGCGGTGGTGCGCCGGGCCAGGGCTTCGCGCTTCTGCATCGGCGTCAGCACCGGGCGCGGCACGCCCTCGCTCGGGCGGGCGAGCGGCTTGCCGACCAGCCGGGTGAGCGAGGCGATGCGGGCGACTTCCTCCACCAGGTCCGCCTCGCCCTGCACGTCGGGCCGCCAGGAGGGCACCCAGGCCCGGTCGCCCTCGAGCCGGAAGCCGAGCGCGGTGAGGGTGGCGCGCTGCTCGTCTGCCGGGATGTCCATGCCGACAAGGCTTTTCACCCGGTCGGTATCGAGCCGGTAGGCGCGCGAAGTGTCGGGCGCCTCGCCCGCCTGCACCACCTCGCTCGCCTCGCCGCCGCACAGTTCGAGCACCATCTCGGTGGCAAGCTCCAGCCCCGGCGCGTTGAACAGGGGATCGACGCCGCGCTCGAAGCGATAGCGGGCGTCGGAATTGATCCTGAGCGCGCGGCCGGTGCGCGCGATCTGGACCGGCTCCCACAGGGCGGCTTCGAGAAAGACATTGGTGGTCTCTTCCGTGACCCCGGTCGCCAGCCCGCCCATGATCCCGGCGATGCTCTCGACTCCGTTATCGTCCGAGATCACCACCGCGCCGGCGGGCATGGTGTATTCCTTCTCGTCCAGCGCCACCAGCTTCTCGCCGCCCTCGGCGCGGTGGATGCGCAAATCGCCCGCGAGCTTGTCGGCGTCGAACACATGCAGCGGGCGGTTCATGTCATAGGTGAAGAAATTGGTGATATCGACCAGCGCCGAGATGGGCCGGAGGCCGATCGCCTTGAGGCGCTGTTGCAGCCATTCGGGGCTGGGACCGTTCTTCACGCCGCGGATCAGCCGGCCCATGAACAGGGGGGCTTCGTCCTTGCAGTCCTCGTCGATACGCACCCTGATCGGGCTTTCGAAGCGGCCGGGCACATGGGCGCTCTTCTCGGGCTTCAGCCTGCCCAGCCCGCGCGCGGCGAGGTCGCGGGCGATGCCGCGCACGCCCAGCGCGTCGGGGCGGTTGGGGGTGATGGCGATCTCGATCACCGGGTCCACCTTCTCGGGCCGGTTCCTGGCGAGCCATTCGGCAAAGCTCTCGCCCACCTCGCCCGAGGGCAGCTCGATGATGCCGTCATGCTCGTCGGAAAGCTCCAGTTCGCGCTCGCTGGCCATCATGCCGTGGCTCTCGACGCCGCGGATCCTGCCGACCTTGATCGTGGTGTCGAGGCCGGGGATGTAATCGCCGGGCTTGCAGACGACCACGGTGATGCCTTCGCGGGCATTGGGCGCGCCGCAGATGATCTGCTTCACGCCCTCGTCGGTCTCCACCTCGCAGACGCGCAGGCGGTCGGCGTCGGGGTGCTTCTCGGCCTTCTTCACCTTGCCGATGGTGAAGGAAGCGAGGCGGTCGAGCGGGTTGATCACCTCTTCGACCTCGAGGCCGAGATCGGTGAGGGCGTCGCAGATTTCTTCGAGCGAAGCGTCGGTCTCGAGGTGGTCCCTGAGCCAGGAAAGCGTGAATTTCATGTCATCGTCCCGTCCAATCGGTCTGGCCACGCTCATAGCCGATTGCCCCGGGGGGGGGAAGCCCCGGCGGGCGGCGATTTGGCCACATTCGCATGGAGCGCCATGTGGGTGTGGGGCGCGGTGGCGGTGGCGGGGATTTTCTGAAATGTTGTCCTAATTTTGTCACGTTTTGCTGCTATCTCTCCCGTATTGGTAGTGTGAAGGGATGGATTTCATGGAATTGCGCGGCCCGATACTGGTGGTGACTTCGCTGAGCCTGCTGGTGTCAGCGGGGGTTCTGCGGCATTTCCAGAAGCAGCGGGAGGAACTGACCCCGGAGGCGGTCGAGACCGTTGCCGCCAGGCGGGCTTCCTGCGAGGCGCGGGGGCTGGACACGCCCTTCGGTCGGCTCGGATGCGATGCCGAGGCGCAGGATCAGACGGTCTGGCAGAAGCGCACCAGAGCGGGGGGCGCGCTGTTCATCTCCGGCGGCGGCGGCAGGGACTGAGCCTAGCGCGAAAGCCCCGCGCGCATGGTCGGCACGTCGAGCGGCGCGAAGCCGTAATGCCTGAGCCAGCGCAGGTCGCTGTCGAAGAAGGCGCGCAGGTCGGGGATGCCGTATTTGAGCATCGCCAGCCGGTCGATGCCGATGCCGAAGGCAAAGCCCTGCCACTCGCTCGGGTCCACGCCGGCGGCCGCGAGCACCTTGGGATGCACCATGCCGGAGCCGAGGATCTCCATCCAGTCATCGCCTTCGCCGACCTTCAATTGCCCGTCCTGCCAGGAGCAGCGCAGGTCCACCTCGGCCGACGGCTCGGTGAAGGGGAAGTGGCTCGCGCGGAAGCGCAGCTCCACCTCCTCGACCTCGAAGAAGGCGCGGCAGAATTCCTCCAGCACCCATTTGAGATTGGCCATGGAGATGCCCTTGTCGATTGCCAGCCCCTCGACCTGGTGGAACATGGGCGTGTGGGTCTGGTCGTAATCGGAGCGATAGACCCG
>JALWJU010000207.1 GCA_026997055.1 Paracoccaceae bacterium
GTTCCCTCCCCTGCCCCGGCCTCCGGTGCCGCGATACTGCCCATGGCCATCAGCGCCGGGGCCTTGTCTCTGAGCTCGATCACGATCCGCTGCGCGGTCTTGGGACCCACGCCTTTTGCCGCCCTGACCGCGTTGACATCGCCCAGGTTGATCGCCTGGCTCAGCCCTTCGGCCCCCAGCGTGCCAAGGATCGCCAGCGAGGCCTTGGCGCCGATCCCCTGCACGCCGATCAGCAGGCGGTGCCATTCCTTTTCCAGCAGGCTCGCGAAACCGAAAAGCTGCAGATTGTCCTCGCGCACCAGAAGATCGGTATAAAAGGCGACCGCCGCGCCCGGCTCGGGCAGGCCGGCCATGGCGCGGCTGCTGAGATAGACCAGGTAGCCGACCCCCTGCACATCCACCAGCACATGGTCCTCGGCGCGATAGACGAGCCGCCCGGCGATGCGCCCGATCATGCCGCGCCCCGCTTTCCGGAACTTGCCAAAGCCGCCGCCAGCCGCCCGGAGGCCTGGCCCAGATGCGCATGCGTGAGCGCAATCGCCAGCGCGTCGGTCGCATCGGGTCCCGCGAGCCGCGCCCCCGGCAATTGCAGCGAGACCATGTAGGCCACCTGCGCCTTGTCCGCATGCCCCACGCCGACCACGCATTTCTTGACCGTATTGGGCGCGTATTCGCCCACCTCCAGCCCCGCGCGCGCCAGCGCCAGAAGCGCCACCCCGCGCGCCTGGCCGAGCTTGAGCGTGCCGGCGCCGTCCTTGTTGACAAAGGTCTGCTCGATCGCCGCCCTGTCGGGCCGCCATGCCTCGAGCACCTCCCCCAGCCCCTCGAACAGCGCCACCAGACGCGCGCCCAGATCGCCCCCGCCGCTCTGGATCACGCCATTGGCCAGGTGGCGGACACGCCCGCCCTCGGCCTCGATCACCCCCCAGCCCATGTTGCGCAGCCCCGGGTCGATCCCCAATATCCGCATTTGCCTGCCCACTCTGCCGCTTTTCCCGCAGCACTAGCACGAAAGGCGAACATCCGCCAGAAGAAAACGCCCGCCCCGCCTCCCGCGCGGCAACAGGCACCCTCGGCCGCAGCCCATCCGCGACCACCCACGGCCTGAAAGCGACCCTTTCCCCACGGAAATTCCCATTTATTAACAGAATATTAACGACCGCCCCACCCATGCGGAAAACGCATGTTCGCCATGCAGTCATTGCGCTTGTCCCGCACCCGCCTCCCGCCTACATGCGCAGCGGATGCAGGACGCATCCCCCACATCAACAGAGGACGAAGCAATGGCTGTACTCAACGACACTTTCCGCTCGGCGCTTGGCCATGGTTTCTCCGACGCGATTTCGCGCGCGGTCTACCGGGCCATTGCCTCCCTTTCCGCCTGGAACGAAGCCCGGCGCACCCGCCGTGCTCTGATGCGCCTGAGCGACCGGGAGCTTGACGATATCGGGCTTTCGCGGGCCGATATCGCCGACATCCGCTGAGCTACGAAACCACCCGCCGCCAAGCCCCACGAAGGCCACGCGGCCGGAACCGGACGGCGCGCGCGGGCCGAACCGCCTCTTTCATCTTTCCCCAAATACTCCCGCCGGAGGCCTCAAATCTCCCGGTCCCGCCCCGGGCGGGGCCGGGCGCGCCCCTGCCGGCCCCGGCCCCGACCTCGGCCCATGGCGGCACACACGCATCCCCGTACAAGCAACCCCCCGCCACAGGGCGGGGGGCGCTTCTTTCGGATGGTCCCGCGCAAATGGTCGCGCGGCCTGGCCCCGGCCTATTCCTCCAGGCTCAGCGCCACGAAGCGCGGGTCTCCGTCGCGCCGCACCAGCAGCAGGATCGAGCGCCGGCCAGCCTCCTTCGCGGCGGCGATGCGCGCGCGCAGATCGGACAGGGTCGCGACGGGCTCCTGCCCGGCCTCGGTGATCACATCGCCCGGCGCCAGGCCCTTGTCGGCGGCCTCGCTGCCGGAATCCACCCCCATGACCACGAGGCCGGCATCGCCCGGATTCAGCCCCAGCTGGGCGCGCAGATCGTCGTCGAGTTCGCGCAGTTCCATGCCGAGCACCGTGTCCATCTCGGGCCTGGCCCGGTCTTCGCCCCGGCCGCTGCCGCCACCCGTGCCCACCGCATCCTCGCGCCGGCCCAGGGTGACCTTCAGGGTCCGGGTCTCGCCATCGCGCAGCACCGTCACCCGCACCGTCTTGCCGACCTCGCTATAGCCGACCACGCGCACCAGTTCGCGGGTATCGGCGATATCTTCGCCGTCGAATCTGACGATCACGTCGCCGGGCTCGATCCCGGCTTCACGGGCCGGCCCCTCGGGCACATCGGTGACCAGCGCCCCCCTGGGCTCATCGAGCCCCATGGCCTCGGCGATTTCGTCGGTCACGTCCTGGATGCGCACGCCCAGCCAGCCGCGCCGCGTCTCGCCATAACTGATCAGCTGGTCCACGACCTTGCTGACCACGTTGGAAGCCATGGAAAAGCCGATTCCGATCGAGCCGCCATTGGGGCTCAGGATCGCGGTATTCACGCCGATCACCTCGCCATCCATGTTGAACAGCGGGCCGCCGGAATTGCCGCGATTGATCGCCGCGTCGGTCTGGATGAAGTCGTCATAGGTGCCGTTGAGCTCGCGCGAGCGCGCCGAGACGATCCCGGCCGAGACCGAAAAGCCCTGGCCCAGCGGGTTGCCCACGGCCAGCACCCAGTCGCCCACCCGCGCGGTATCGCTGTCGCCGAAGCTGACAAAGGCCAGCGGCGCGCCGGCATCGACCTTGAGCACGGCGATGTCCACCACCGGATCGGCGCCGATCACTTCGGCATCCAGCACCGAGCCGTCGGTAAACTCGACCTGGATCTCGTCGGCCCCGTCGATCACATGGTTGTTGGTGACGATATAGCCGTCCTCGCTGATCACGAATCCCGAGCCCAGCGCCTGGCTGCGCCGCTGCCTGGGAGCACCGTCGCCCTGGCCCTGGCGGTCGAGAAAATCCCTGAAGAATTCCTCGAACGGGCTGCCTTCGGGCAGGATCGGGCGGTTGTCCGTGGAGGTGGCGACCAGGGTGGTGGTGGTGATGTTGACCACGGCGGGGCTGACCCTTTCGGCCAGATCGGCAAAGCTCTCCGGGGCGCCGGCCGCACGCAGCGGCTGCGGCAGCGTCAGCGCCAGGGTCATGGCCATGGCCATGACCAGCGCCATCAGGGCCCCGAGGCCCCGCCTCCTGTGCGGGATGAGGGAATTTTCCTGAGGTTTCACACTCGCTTCTCCTTGTGATGTGCGGCGCGGGCGGCATTGGCCCGGCGGCCGCTGGAATCTGCCATTCATTTAGGCGGTGGCGACGCCATTTCTAACGGGATGTCACATTTGTCACCCGATTGTGAAAGCCTTTTGCGCCCGGCGCAAGGGAGGCAGGCGGAAAGGCAGGCGCCGGCGGGGCTGGGAACGGACGCAAGGCGGCAGCCCCGGGCGCGCGGCGGGGGCGATCAGCAGATGCCGACCGCCCCGGCCCGAACGGGGCGAAAACCCGCGCCCGCACTCCCCGCGGGCGCCCCCGCGGGCGTGGAAACCGGGCGCGGGCTTGCGGGCTTGATGCGCCTGACCCTAGCGCGCGGTGCTGGCTCCGGTCGATTTCAGATAGGTGAAGAACTCGCTGTCCGGGCTGATCACCATGGTCGAATTCTCCTGCCGGAGGCTTTCCTCGTATGCTCTCAGGGAGCGGTAGAAGGCGAAGAACTCCGGGTCGCGCCCGAAGGCCTCGGCAAAGATCGCGTTGCGCCGCGCATCGGCCTCGCCGCGGATGATGTCGGCCTCCTTCTGCGCCCTGGAGACGGTCTCGACCACGGTGCGGTCGGCCTGGGCGCGCACCCGCTGGGCGGCCTCCTTGCCGCGGGCGATCTCGTCGGCCGCCTCGCGCTCGCGCTCGGCACGCATCCGCTCGAAGGTGGCGGCGAGGTTCTGCTCCGGCAGGTCGGCGCGGCGGATGCGCACGTCGATGATCTCGACCCCGAGGCTGGCGGCACGGACACGCGCCTGGTCGCGGATCTTGGTCATCAGCACCGCCCGGTCGGCGGAGACGATATCGCTGCTGTTGACCGAACCCAGCACCTCGCGCAGTTCGGCATTGAGGATACGCTGCAGGCGCGGACGCGCCCCGGCGATGGCGCTGGCCCCGACAGCCTTGCGGAACTGCACCGGATCGCTGATGCGCCAGCGGGCGAAGGCATCGACGATCAGACGCCGCTCGTCCGCGGGGGTGACTTCCAGCGGGTCGGTCTCCAGCGGCAGGATGCGGTCGTCGTAGCGGACGATTTCGTGCAGCAGCGGCACCTTGAAATACAGCCCCGGCTCCTCGATCACCGCGGTGACCTCGCCGAACCAGAGACGAATCGCCTTTTCGCGTTCATCGACGATATAGACCGCGCTGAGCAGGCCGATCACGGCCAGCGCCAGCGCACCGATGAGAATCTGTGACTTGCGCATCAGTTGTTCCCTCCGCCCTGGTTGGGCCGCAATTGCTCCAGCGGCAGGTAGGGCACCACGCCCCCGTCCGCGCCGGCGGTTTCGTCGATGATGACCTTGTTGACCTGGGAAAGCACCCGCTCCAGGGTCTCCAGATACAGCCGCTTGCGGGTCACCTCCGGGGCCTTGGCGTATTCTTCATGGACGGCGATGAAACGCGCCGCCTCGCCTTCGGCCTGGTTGACCACCTGGGCGCGGTACCCTTCGGCCTCTTCCAGCAACTGCGCCGCCTTGCCGCGCGCCGCCGCGACCACCTGGTTGGCATAGGCGTCGGCCTGTTTCTGCAGCGTGTCGCGGGTCTGCTGGGCGGCCTGGACCTCGCGGAAGGCGTCGATCACCTCGCCCGGCGGGTCGGCCTTGTCGAAATTGACCCGGACGATGTTGATCCCGCTTTCGTATCTGTCCAGCGTGCTCTGGATCAGCTCCTGCAGCTCCTGGGCGATGATTCCGCGGTCGCGGTTGAGCACAGGGGCCAGTTCGGAGCGGGCGATGATCTCGCGCATGGCCGATTCGCTGACCGCGCGGATGGTCTCGCGCGGCTCGGCGATGTTGAAGACGAATTTCTGCACGTCGCCGATATTCCACACCACCTGGAAGTCGATATCGACGATGTTCTGATCGCCGGTCAGCATCAGCCCCGCATCATTGCCCAGCCCGGTGCCGATATCCTCGATGTTTTCGCGCGTGACCGGGTAGATCTCCCTGGTCACGAAGGGCCAGGGGGCGAAGTTGAGCCCCTCTTCGCCGGTCTGGATATATTCGCCGAACAGAAGCTCCACCGATTGTTCGGAAGTATCCACCCGATAGAAGCTGGCAAAGACCCAGGCCACGATCGCGGCGAGCACGATCAGGCCGATGGCTCCCCTGCCGAGAGCCGGCCCCTCGCCGTCGCGGCCGCCGCTCCCGGCGCCGCCGCCGCCGCCACGCGCCCCGCGCCCGCCCATCAGCACGCGCAGCTGCTCCTGGCCCTTCTTCATGATCTCGTCGATCTCGGGGATCTGCGGGCCCTCTCCCGGCCCTCTGCCGCGTCCACCGCCGCGTCCACCGCCGCCGGGTCCGTCATCGCCCCCCCTGCCCCCGGTATTGCCGCCGCTTGAGCCGCCGCCCCAGGGGCCGCCATTGTCCCTGGCCATCTATGTCCTCC
>JALWJU010000208.1 GCA_026997055.1 Paracoccaceae bacterium
GTCCGCGACCGTTCAGCGGCGGGCCGCCCGAGCGCCGGCCGCCGCTGCCGGGCTGCCGCCGGAAGCGCCGGCTGTCTTTTCCGCCGGCCTGTTTGCGGCGATCCGTCGCGCAGCATCCTGCCCGGCTGGCGGTGGCAGAGCGCCTTATTCCGGGGCGATCCGGTGACGGGCGATGAGCTTCAGCGCGCGGGCCTCGGCGCGGCGGATGCGAATTGCGGTGAGGAAGGCCTCCTCCAGCGTGGTGGAGGAGGCGCCGATGGTCCCGGCCACTTCCTTGGCCAGATCCTCGTCGCCGGTAAGCTCTTCGATCTCCAGCACTTCCCGGGCCAGCCCGTCTGCGATCCGTTCAAGGTAATCCATGGCTTATCTGGTCTTTTCGGTCAGGCGGCGGCTGACATATTCCTTGACGTGATTGATCATCACATCCATGCTCTCCCCTTCGAAGAAATGCCCCGCGCCCTCGATTTCCGTATGGGTGATGGTGATACCCTTCTGCTCGTGGAGCTTGTCCACGAGGGCGTGGGTATCGGTGGGCGGAGCGACACGATCGGCGGTGCCGTTGATGATCAGGCCCGAAGACGGGCAGGGAGCGAGAAAGGAGAAGTCGTACATGTTGGCCGGCGGGCTGGCGGACACGAAGCCGGTGATCTCGGGGCGGCGCATCAGCAGCTGCATCCCGATCCAGGCGCCGAAGGAGAAGCCCGCCACCCAGCAATGCTTGGCATTTGGGTTCAGGCTCTGCAGGTAGTCGAGCGCGGCGGCGGCATCCGACAACTCGCCCACGCCCTGATCGTATTCGCCCTGGCTGCGCCCCACCCCGCGGAAATTGAACCTGAGCACGGTGAAGCCGATATCGTGGAAGGCATAGTGGAGGTTGTAAACCACCTTGTTGTTCATGGTGCCGCCGAACTGGGGGTGGGGGTGCAGGATGATGGCGATGGGCGCATCCTTGTCCTTTTGCGGATGGTAGCGGCCTTCGAGGCGGCCTTCGGGGCCGGGGAAGATGACTTCGGGCATTGGTTTCGTGCTACTCCTGACTGGTCCTGACAGCCTGCATGCCTGGCCGTGTTGACGCTCTGCCGGGCGCGCCATAGATAGAGGAGTGCGGGGCGCCGGCCGGATCGTTCTGCATTGAGTTAATGGCCGGGGGCGGGAAGGTCAATGTTTCAGAGAGGTTCGAGGGCGCGATGAAATTGTCCACCAAGGGGCGCTATGCGATGGTGGCACTGGCCGATCTGGCGCTGCAGCCGGAGGGGCAATTGCTCTCGCTGACGGAAATCTCGCGCCGCCAGGACATTTCGCTGCCCTATCTGGAGCAGCTGTTCGTGAAGCTGCGCCGGGCCGGGCTGGTGGAGAGCGTGCGCGGACCGGGCGGGGGCTACCGGCTGGCGCGGCACTGCTCGGAGATCCGGGTGGCCGATGTGCTGGCGGCGGTGGACGAGAAAGTGGACGCGATGCACAAGGGAGCCGGGGCCTCGGGAGCGGCGTCGGGCAGCCGGGCGCAGAGCCTGTCGAACCGGCTCTGGGAGGGGCTGAGCGCGCATGTCTATGTCTTTTTGCATCAGACGCGGCTTTCGGACGTGGTAAAGAACGAGCTGGCCCCCTGCCCTGCGGTTCCGAACCTGTTTCAGGTGGTGGACGAGGATCAGGGAACGTCCCGGTGAGCTACCGGCCGGGCCGGCGCTGCCGGGCCGTGACGATCCGATATCCCTGCTGGCGATATCCGCCAGCGGCACGAATGACGGAAGCGCGATGACGAACGGAAAGGTGAAACTGAGCGGCTATCTCGACATGGACGAGGCACGGCTGGACGAAGTGCTGGCGGCCCTGCCCGAGCATATCCGCCTCAGCCGGGCCGAGCCGGGCTGCCTGGCATTCGACGTCCGGCCCGATCCCGAGCGCCCGAACCGGCTGCTGGTGGAAGAACTGTTCGCCGACCGCGCCGCCTTCGAGGCGCATCAGGCGCGCAGCCGCGAGTCGGCCTGGGGGCGGCTGACGCACGGCCTTGCGCGCAGCTACCGGATAACCGAAGGCTGAAGCGGGGCCGCCGCGCACACCGCCGATGCGACCAGGCTGCCCGATCGTGACGGGCCGATCGTGGCGGGCCGGCCGCGCCTGCATTGACCCCGGCGCTGCCCCGCACTACCAAGGGCCGGTCCAGGGAGGGACCGCCATGATCTACGAAAACGCCCGCGCATGGCAGGATGCAGCGCACAGGCGCGTGCTGCTTTTCGGCATGTCCGGGCTGGGAAAGACCCACCTTTCGAACATGTTGCGACGCACAGGCGCGTGGTTTCACTATTCGGTGGATTACCGCATCGGCACCCGCTACATGGGCGAATACATCGCCGACAACGCCAAGCGCGAGGCGATGAAGAACCCGTTCCTGCGCGATCTGCTGCTGAGCGATTCCATCTACATCGCCTCCAACATCACCTTCGACAATCTCGCCCCCGTCTCCAGCTATCTCGGCAAACCCGGCGACCCGGCCAGGGGCGGCCTGCCGATCGACGAATACCGCCGCCGGCAGGCGCAGTTTCGCGAGGCCGAGATCGCCGCGCTGATGGATACGGCGCGCTTCATCGACCGGGCCGGGGATATCTACGGCTATCCGCATTTCGTCTGCGATACCGGCGGCTCGATCTGCGAGTGGATCGACCCGGCAGCAGGCGCCGACGACCCGCTTCTGGCCGAGCTTTCCCGCCACTGCCTGCTGGTCTGGATCGAGGGCAGCGAGGCCCATACCGAAGAGCTGATCCGCCGCTTTGACCGCGCCCCCAAGCCGATGGCCTACCAGCCCGCTTTCCTCGACCGGGTGTGGAGCGAATATCTGCGCGAAAACAACCTTCTGGAAGGCGAAGTTGACCCGGACGACTTCATCCGCCACGCCTACCGCCAGGCGCTTTCCCACCGCCAGCCGCTCTACCGCGCCATGGCCCGCCACGGCATCACCGTGCGCGCCGAGGAGGTGGCCGCAGTGACCAGCGCCGAGGACTTCACCGACCTCATCGCCACCGCGCTTGAGCGCAAGAGCTGACAGCAGAACCGATCCCAGAGCCACCCCAGAGCCGATCCCACCGGAGCCGAAAATGCCGATCAAGATCCCCGCCTCCCTGCCCGCCGCCGACGTGCTCAAGCGCGAAGGCGTGATGGTGATGCGCGAGGACCAAGCCGCGCGCCAGGACATCCGCCCGATGCGCATCGCGCTCCTCAACCTGATGCCCAAGAAGATCGAGACCGAGACCCAGTTCGCCCGGCTGATCGGCGCCACGCCGCTGCAGGTGGAGCTCACCCTCGTGCGCCCCACCGAGCATATCTCCAAGACCACCTCCCAGGCCCATATCGGCGCCCATTACCAGCCGTTTCAGGCCATCAGGGGCGAGAAATTCGACGGCCTCATCATCACCGGCGCGCCGATCGAGCACCTGCCTTACGAGGAAGTCACCTATTGGGACGAGATGCGCGAGATCATGGACTGGTCGCGCTCCAATGTGCACATGACCTTCGGCGTCTGCTGGGGCGGCATGGCGATGCTGTATCACTTCAACGGCATCGACAAGCGCATGCTGCCGCAAAAGGCCTTCGGCTGCTATCCGCAAAAGACCCTCGCCCCCGCCTCGCCCTATCTGCGCGGCTTTTCCGACCGCTTCGTGATCCCGGTCAGCCGCTGGACCGAAATCGCCCAGGAAGACGTGGACGCGGACCCCTCGCTGGTCACCCTGCTGGGCTCCGAAGAGACCGGCCCCTGCCTGGTCGAGGACCCGGCCCACCGCGCGCTCTATATCTTCAACCATTTCGAATACGATTCACACACGCTGAAAAACGAGTATGATCGCGACATCGCCCGGGGCAAGCCGATCAACGTGCCGATGAACTACTACCCCGGCGACGACCCGACGCGCCCGCCGCAGAACCGCTGGCGCAGCCATGCCCATCTGCTCTACATGAACTGGGTCAGCGAGATGTATCTGACCACGCCGTTTGACATCGACCAGATCGGCGAGGTGGTGAAGGACCGGCGCGAATGACGCGCATGAGTTGCGCAGCCTGCGCGCCGGGGCCATATTGGCCCCGAGGAGGACGCCATGACCGAGCCCGCCACGCCCCTGCCCTTTGACGGCGCGATCAGCGCCTTTTACCGCGCGCCGGAGCAGGCCGACCTGCGCGCCCGGATCGAACGGGCCGGCAAGGGCGACATCCTCGATCCCACCTATCCTTACCCCCGGCGCATGAAGCGCGCTCTTTACGAGGCCGAAATGGCCGCGCTCCAGCGCCAGCTCGTGCGCCTGCAGGCCGATGTCAAGGCCACCGGCAAGCGGCTGGTGGTGGTGTTCGAGGGGCGGGACGCGGCCGGAAAAGGCGGCACAATCAAGAGGTTCCGGGAAAATCTTAATCCACGGGTTGCGCGCGTGGTGGCGCTCTCCAAGCCCACCGAGCGCGAAGCGGGCGAGTGGTATTTCCAGCGCTATGTGCGCCACCTGCCCTCGGCGGGCGAGATCGTGCTGTTCGACCGCTCCTGGTACAATCGCGGCGTGGTGGAAAAGGTGTTCGGATTCTGCACCGACGCGCAGCGCGCGGCCTTCTTCCGCCAGCTGCCGGAATTCGAGGACATGCTGGTGGACGAGGGCATCACGCTGGTCAAGCTCTGGCTCAATGTCGGGCGCACCGAGCAGCTGCGCCGCTTCCTCGCCCGCGAAAGCGACCCGCTCAAGCAGTGGAAGCTTTCGCGCATCGACGTGGAGGGGCTCAAGCGCTGGGACGCCTACAGCGAGGCGATTGCCGAGACATTCGAGCGCAGCCACCGCCCCCGCAGCCCCTGGACGGTGATCCGCAGCGACGACAAGCGCCGCGCCCGCATCGCCGCCATCCGCGCCGTGCTCTCGCGCCTCGATTATGCCGGCAAGGATCGCGAGGCCGCCCGCGCCCCGGACGCAAGGATCTGCGCCGGCCCCGAAATCTGGCAAGGCGGCGAAAGCTGACATGGCCAAGCGCGGCTACCACCACGGCAATCTGCGCCAGGCCCTGGTCGAGACGGCGCTGAAGCTGATCGAGGAAAAGGGCCCCACCGGCTTCACCCTCTCGGAGGCCGCCAAGCAGACCGGCGTCACCCCGGCCGCGGTCTATCGCCACTTTCGCGGCCGCGAGGACCTGATCGCCGAAGCCGCCCTGCAGGGCTACGGGATCTTTGCCGAGATGCTCGAACACGCCCATGCCCGCAAGCAGGCCTCGGCACTTGCCGCGCTCGAGGCCGCCGGACGCGCCTATCTCGCCTTCGCGCGCGAATTTCCCGGCCATTATGTGGCGATGTTCGAAAGCGGCATCTCTCTCAACCACTCTCCCGAACTGGCCGCTGCTGCCGGGCGCGCCCTCGGGGTGCTGGAGCGCGCGGCAAGCGACCTCTCGGCCCGCATTCCGCCGCAAAGGCGCCCTCCCGCCTCCATGGTGTCGGCCCATATCTGGGCCCTGAGCCATGGCGTGGTCGAACTCTTTGCCCGCGGCTCCCCCGGGACCAAAGGCCCCTTTGCCCCCGAAGACCTGCTCGAAAGCGGCATAGCCATCTATCTGAGGGGGCTCGGGCTGATCAGACCGGACGAGTAACAGCCCCCCGGAGCAACAGGCCCGAAG
>JALWJU010000209.1 GCA_026997055.1 Paracoccaceae bacterium
GTGGCGGGCCTTGAGACGGCCCACTTCCTGGGTGTGCTTGAAGCGCTCGGCGAGCGTATAGACGAGGATCGCGTCGAGCCGGTCGATACTGTCGCGGTGATTGGCGAGGATCTCGGCGGCGCGGGTGGTGTCGTCGCTCATGAAAGCTCCTCCGGTCCGGGGTGGCGGTAGATGTGGCAGCGGCCGAACTGGGCGTGCTCGAAATCGCGCTCGTGCCAGGCGCCGAGCTTTTCGGCCAGCGCGATGGAGCGGGTATTGCCGGGCACGATCAGGCTGATGGCGGTTTTCCAGCCGCGCGCCTCATAGGCCCAGCGGCGCGCCGCCTGTGCGGCCTCGAAGGCGTATCCGTTGCCCTCGAAGCCGTTCATCAGGGTCCAGCCGATCTCGGGCTCGGGCCAGCCTTCGGGGAACCACGGCCCCACATGGCCCACATGGCGCCCGCTGGACTTTTCCTGCACGCTGAAGAAACCATAGCCGCGAAAGGCCCAGTGGCCGATCACCGAGGCCATCCAGCGCCAGACCTGTTCGCGGGGCATCCTGCCGCCGACGAAGGCGGCGCGGTCGGTGGCGAAGAACTCGGCTTCAGGTTCGAAATCTTCAAGCGAGAAGGCGCCAAGGCGCAGCCTTTCGGTCTCCAATGTTGGAATTGTGAAAGTTGTGGCGCTCATGTGCAGCCCTCCGGGCAGGCCTGGAGGGCGGCGGGGGAGTATTTATGGAAAGATGAAAGGATCATTTCTTCTTCCCGATGCCCGAGAGATTGCCCGGCAGCGGCATCCCGCCGCCCCCCATTCCGCCCATACCGCCCATGCCGCCGGGCAGCTTGCCGCCCAGCTGTCTGGCGGCGGCTTCCAGCGCGGCGGGGTCGTTCATGTCAGGCAGACCGCCGCCCTTGCCGAACATGCCGCCCAGCGCCTGCCTGAGCATCTTTCCCTTGCCCATCTTGCCCATCTTCTTCATCATGTCGGCCATTTGTCGCTGCATTTTCAAAAGCTTGTTGAGATCCGAGACTTCCTGCCCGGCGCCCTTGGCGATGCGCTTCTTGCGGGAGGCCTGGAGGATCTGGGGATGCAGGCGCTCCTTCTTGGTCATCGACTGGATCAGGGCGATCTGGCGCTTGATCATCCTGTCGTCGATCCCGGCGGCGGCCATCTGCTTGCTCATCTTGCCCATGCCGGGCATCATCGACATGATCCCCTCCATGCCGCCCATCTTCTGCATCTGCTCGAGCTGCATTCTGAGGTCGTTCATGTTGAAGCGGCCCTTCATCATCCGCCGGGCCATGCGCTCGGCCTGCTCGGCCTCGATGGTCTCCTGGGCCTTTTCCACAAGGCTGACGATATCGCCCATGCCGAGGATGCGGCCTGCGATGCGCTCGGGCTCGAAGGTTTCGAGCTGGTCGAGCTTCTCGCCCGTGCCGACGAACCTGATCGGCTTGCCGGTGACCGCGCGCATGGACAGCGCCGCGCCGCCGCGCCCGTCGCCGTCCATCCGGGTGAGCACCACGCCGGTGATGCCCACCTTGGCGTCGAATTCCTCGGCCACCTCGACGGCGACCTGGCCGGTGAGGCCATCGACCACCAGCAGGGTCTCGCGCGGACTGGTCACCTGCGAGACCTGCTCGACCTCGTCCATCAGCACCTGGTCGATATGCAGCCGCCCGGCCGTGTCGAGGATATAGACGTCATAGCCGCCCATGGTCGCCTGCTGTTTCGCGCGCCGGGCGATATCCACGGGCTTCTGGCCGGGCACGATCGGCAGGGTATCGACGCCGATCTGGCGGCCCAGCACGGCGAGCTGCTCCATGGCGGCGGGGCGGTAGATGTCGAGGCTGGCCATCAGCACCCGCTTGCCGTCGCGCTCCTTGAGGCGGCGGGCGAGCTTGGCGGTGGTGGTGGTCTTGCCGCCGCCCTGCAGCCCGACCATGAGGATCGGCGCCGGCGGGTTGTCGATCTTGAGCGTACCGGGTTCGCCCTCGCCGGCGAGCATCTCCACCAGCGCGTCATGGACGATCTTGACCACCTGCTGACCCGGCGTGACCGATTTCGTCACCGCCTGGCCGGTGGCCTTTTCCTGCACCTGACGCACGAAATCGCGCACTACCGGCAGCGAGACATCCGCCTCCAGAAGCGCTACCCGCACCTCGCGCAGGGCGGTTTTCACATCCTCTTCGGAAAGCGCACCCTGTCGGGTCAGACGCTCAAGAACACCCGACAGGCGATCCGAAAGACTCTCGAACATCTCTCTCTCCTTTCCGGGCGCGTCCGCCCCATACGGAGGCATCCGCCGGATAACACCAAACGCCCCCGTGGGCGAATCCTCGCTGACGGGGGGCGATCCCGGCCACATGCCGGGACCGGAGGGCAGGGCCTTCCGGGTATTGACGCGCGTTTAGGCCGGCGCGCGCGGGGAGTCAAGCGGTGGATGCCCCTTTCATCTTTCCATCAATACTCCCGCCGGAGGCACGATTTTTCTGCGAAAAATCGCCCTGCCCGCCCCGGAGCGGCAGAACAACTACCCCCCGAGCCGTGCCAGCAGCCCCTCCACCATGGGCCGATAGCCGGATCCGAACAGGCGCAGATGCACCAGCGCCGGCCAGAGCTGATAGGCGGCGCGTCGCTCCTGCCAGTCCGGTGCGAGCGGGCCGTAGGCCTGCCAGAAGGCCTTGGGCGGACTGCCGAACAGGGTCAGCATCGCCAGGTCCACCTCGCCATGCCCGTAATAGCAGGCCGGGTCGATCAGCACCGTGCGACCGGGGGCGAACAGCACGTTGCCCTGCCACAGATCGCCATGCAGCAGGGCGGGAGCGGGGCGCGCGGGGAGGATGTCGCTCAGGCGGGCGGTAAGCGCCTCAAGGCGCGCGCGCAGGTCCGCGGGCAGCGCCTCGGGGGCGGCGAGCAGGCGGCGGCGCGCCCAGAAGTCGGGCCAGTCCGCCGCCGGGCCATTGTCGATCGCCACGCGGCCAAAGGCATAGCCCTCGTCCCAGCCATAGCCGGGGCCGCGGCACGCGTGCAGGCGGGCAAGAGCCCTGCCGAGATCGGCCCAGGCCTGCGGGCTTGCGGGCACTTCTTCCAGCGCCTCGAGCAGCATCACCTGTCCGCTGACCGCCAGCACTTCCGGCACCGGCGCGCCCGCCCGGCCCAGCGCCGCGAGCATCCGCGCCTCGCGCGCGACGAGCGAGCCGGCCTTGGCCACCAGCGCGCGCCCGTCGCTGCATTCTACCCGCACCACCTGCGAAAGATCGCCCCCGTGCAGCGGCGTGACGCGCACCGCCCTGGTGCCGATTTCTTCGAGTGCCGCGTTCAGCCCTTCCATGTCAGCCGCGCATCCCCCGCCCGCAGCGCGCCCCGCGCCCGCTCGAAACGCAAATAGGCGAGCGCCTTGCCAGCGGCCTGCGTGTAAAGCGTGCCCGCCGCGCGCCCGTCTTCGGTGGTGACCGGCGTGCCCACGGGGGCCGTGCCCTCGATCTCCACCTGCACCAGCCCCTTCCTGAGCTCGGTCTTGTGCTTCATGCGCGCGGTCACTTCCTGGCCCACATAGCAGCCCTTGCGGAAATCGACCCCGTTGAGCCGCTCGAACCCCATCTCGAGGATGTAGCTCTCCGGCCCAAGCTCGATGCCGCTTTCAGGCACCACATGGGTGACGCGCAGCGCGTCCCAATCGCTGCCGTCATCGCCCCCCCGCGCCCCGTAAAGCCGCCAGCCCAGTGCCGCCAGGCGCGGATCGTCCAGCGCGCCCTCCGGTACCGGGCCGGTGCCGCGCATCACCTGCAGGCCGCTCTCGCCGATCTCGACATCCGCGCGCAGCCTGTACATGGCGAGCCGCTGCGCGAGTGCGTCCGCCAGCCCCCCGGCCACGTCGATCAGGATCGCCCCGGCCCGCTCCACCAGAAAGAAATCCGCCAGATACTTGCCCTGCGGCGTGAGCATGGCCGCATAAAGAATGCCGGCCTCGCCCAGGCGCTTCACGTCATTGGTCACCAGCCCCTGCAGGAATTTCACCCTGTCCTCGCCGCTGACCTGCAATATCCTGCGCGTCATGCCTTCCTCCCTGTCCTGCGCCCCTCTAATATAGGCGCAAAGCCACGGCACGAAAGGACCAATGCGCGCCCCCCTCTCGATCATCCTGCCCACGCTCGACGCTGCCCCCGTGCTGCCCGGCGCACTGGCCGCGCTGATGGAGGGGCTTGAGGCCGGGCTGATCCGCGAACTGATCGTCAGCGATGGCGGTTCGCGTGACGAAACCGCCGAGATCGCCTGCGCCGCCGGTGCGAGGCTCCTCACCGGCGCGCCGGGGCGCGGCGGCCAGCTTCGCCGCGGCGCGCAGGCGGCAGAGGGTGACTGGCTGCTGTTTCTCCATGCCGACAGCTGGCCCGCGCCGGGCTGGGCCGCAGCGGTGGCCGCGCATATGCGGCGCGCCCCGGACAGGGCCGCGGCCTTCCGCCTGAGCTTTCGTGCCCGGGGGGCGGGGGCGCGCCTGACCGCCGGCTGGGCGAATATGCGCTCGCGCCTCTTTCATTTGCCCTATGGCGACCAGAGCCTGCTGATCCCCCGCGCGCTTTACGAGCAGACCGGCGGCTTTGACGATATCCCGCTGATGGAGGACGTGGCCATGGCCCGTGCCCTTGGCCGGCGCCTGTGCCTGCTCGATCATCCCGTCAGTACCGATGCCAGCCGCTACCTCGCCCAGGGCTGGATGCGGCGCGGGGCGCGAAACTGGCTCACGCTTGCCCGCTATCTCGCCGGCACCGATCCGGCAATGCTCGCGCGCCACTACCGGCGCAAATAAGCCGCCCTTTCATCTTTCCCCAAATACTCCCGCCGGAGGCCCGATTTTTCTGCGAAAAATCGCCCCCGTCGCGCCCTTGCAGTTATCTGGGCGCTTCCTGAAACTGGAGCCGGTAGAGGTCCGCATAGAGCCCGCCGCGGGCCAGAAGCTCGTCATGGGTGCCCTGATCGACCACGCGGCCCTTGTCCATCACCACGATCCTGTGGGCGCTTCGGATCGTGGCCAGCCGGTGGGCGATGACCAGGGTGGTGCGGCCCTCGCTCAGCCGGTCGAGCGCCGCCTGCACCAGCTTTTCGGATTGCGCGTCCAGCGCCGAGGTGGCTTCGTCGAGCAGCAGGATCGGCGCGTCGCGCAGGACCGCCCTTGCAATCGCCACGCGCTGGCGCTGGCCGCCCGAAAGGTTCGAGCCGCGCGGGCCGGCGGGTGCGTCGAGCCCGGCGCTGTCGCGGGCGAGGAAATCGCTCACATGGGCCGCCTCCAGCGCGTGGGAGAGCCGTTCGGGCGGCGCTTCGGCGCCCATCAGCACATTGTCGCGCAGGCTTTCGTCGAACAGCAGCGCCTCCTGGCTGACCACCGAAAACAGCCCGCGCAGCGCGCGAAGCTCCATCGCCGTGACCGGCACGCCGCCGATCTCGATCCTGCCGTCCTGGGCGTCCACCAGCCGGGTGAGCAGGTGAAAGACCGTGCTCTTGCCCGCCCCCGAAGGCCCCACCAGCGCCGTGGTCTCGCCGGCACGCGCGCGCAGGCTGAGCCCGTCGAGCACCGGGCTGTCGCCATAGGAAAAGCGCACGTCCTCGAGCACCACGTCGGCCCGCTCCACCGGCGCGGGGGGCGGC
>JALWJU010000210.1 GCA_026997055.1 Paracoccaceae bacterium
GCGGTCTTCGCAATCGAAGGAACAGGTGCCCATCCACTGATCCCAGATGTTGAGCGGCTCGTTGATGAAGAACTGCTTGCACCACATCAGGTAGCGCCAGTACATCGGCTCGCCGAGGCCAAGGCTCTGGCGGATCTTCTCGCGCACTTCGGGCGGGATCGTCAGCGGCAGGTTGCCGGTGGGGTCCGAAGGCGCGAGGTCGAGGATCAGGAAGATGATGAAAGAAATGAACAGAAGCACCGGGATGGCAAAGAGCAGGCGCCGGATCGTGTAATTCAGCATGGGTGACTCGGTTCAGTTCTTTCCGGGTGAGGGGGACCGCCCCGCGCGCGGGCGCGGAGCGGCATTTCGTATGCGAGCGTCGCTTACTCGGCGCGCGACCAGTCGGCGACGTTCCACATCTGGCTGTCCCAGACATTGAGCTTGACGCCCTGCAGCGAATTGGCCCGGGCCGAGACGGAGCCGCGGTGGATCAGCGGGATCATCGCGCCGTCCTGCATCAGCATGTCGTTCATCTGCTTGACGATCGCGGCGCGCTCCTCCAGCGCGGCGGTGACGGCCAGCTTTTCCACCAGCGCGTCATATTCCGGGTTGCAGTAGCGCGGCATGTTGCTGCCCAGCCAGTTGTTCTCCGGGCTCGGGATTTCCGAGCACTTCCAGGAGCCCATATAGGCTTCGGGGTCGGTGCCGTCGAAGAGGTTGGTGTACATCTCGATATCGGCGTAGAACTTCTGGAACGTGTCCGGGCTCGACTGGTCGCCGCCGAAGAACACGGCCGCGTCGATATTCTTGAGCTCGGTTTCCACGCCGATCTGGCGCCACCAGTCCTTGACGAGCGCCTGGGTGTCCTGGCGCACGGCGTTGGTCGAGGTCTGATAGAGGATCGACAGGCGCACCCCGTCCTTCTGGCGGATGCCGTCCGGGCCGGGCATCCAGCCGGCTTCGTCGAGGATCTGGTTGGCCTTGGCGATGTCCTGCACGAGGCACTCGTCATTGGCGGTGGAGACGTAGATCGCCGGCGCCGGCACCACGTTGCAGGTGGGCTTGCCGGCGGCGCCATAGCCCACCTCGGCCAGCAGGGCGCGGTCGATGGCCAGACTCAGCGCCCGGCGCACGGCCGGATCGGTGAGGAAGGGATGCGGGCCGCCCTCGAGCGTCGAGCGCTTTTCGCCCAGCGCCGGGTCGGGGTTGGTCATGTTGACCATCAGCCGCTCGACCGCGGTGCCGAAGGCCGAGATCACCTCGCCCTTGCCGCCCTTGGCCATTTCCGCCAGCACGGTGGGATCGACCTGCAGGTTCCAGGCATAGTCGAATTCGCCCGTCTCCAGCACCGCGCGCGCCGCCGAGGCCGCGTCGCCCCCGCCCTTGAAGGTCAGGCTGGCGAAGCTGGGCTTGTCGGCGTCGCGATAGTTCGGGTTGGCCGACATGGAGATGGCGTCGTTGGCCTTGAATTCATCGACCACGAAGGGGCCGGTGCCGATCGGGCCGAAATTCTGCTCGGTGCAGTTGGGGGCATTGGCGCCCACGCAGTCCTTGAACTGCGCCTGCTGCAGGATCGGCATGGTCGAGCCGACGAAGGCGGAGTAGGGGAAGGGCTTGGGCTTGTCGAAGGTGATCTTGATGGTGCGCTCGTCCAGCGCCTCGACATTGCTGATATCGGCAAAGCCGGCCAGCTGCTGGCAGCCGCCGCTTTCGTCCATGCAGTAATTGGCGGTGAACACCACGTCGGCGGAGGTGACGGGCGTGCCGTCGGACCAGACCAGGCCTTCCTTCAGCTTCCAGGTGATCGAGGTCAGGTCCTCGCTGACGCCGCCGTTTTCCACGGTCGGGATCGACTCGGCGAGCCAGGGGACCATGTTGCCGTTTTCGTCGTAGCGCGCCAGCGGCTCGAGCACCAGGGCGGAGGCGTCGATATCCTTGTTGCCGCCGGAAAGATACGGGTTCAGGATCGAGGCGGCCTGCCAGTACAGGATGTTCAGGTGGCCGCTGTCGCCACGGCCGGCCTGGGCCGCCATGGGGGCAAGCGCCAGTGCGGCGGCGGCGCCCAGAAGTGTTGCTTTGAGTTTCATGTCGGTCTCCCTTGATTGTTGCTCTCAGGCCTCGGCGGACGCCGCCCGGATCAGGCGGCGGTCTCGTTTTCGTTTTCGTTTTCGGTCTTGTTTTCGGCGGATTGGCCATAGCGATGACAGGCGACGAAGCGGCCCGGCTGCACCTCGCGAAATTCCGGGTCTTCGCGCTGGCAGATATCCATGACCGCCGGGCAGCGGGTGCAGAAATTGCAGCCCGCGGGCGGATTGGCGGGGCTGGGCACGTCGCCCTTGAGGATGATGCGGTCTTCGATGGTCAGGTCCGGGTCCGGCTCGGGCACCGCCGACAGAAGCGCCCGGGTATAGGGGTGCAGGGGCTCGCCGTAGAGCGCCTCTTCGGGGGCCAGTTCCACCACCTTGCCCAGATACATCACCGCCACCCGGTCGGCGATGTGGCGGACCATGGAAAGGTCGTGGCTGATGAAGAGATAGGTGAGGCCGAATTCCTTCTGCAGGTCTTCGAGCAGGTTCACCACCTGGGCCTGGATCGAAACGTCGAGCGCGGCGATGGGCTCGTCGCAGACGATGAACTTGGGATTGAGCGCGAGTGCGCGGGCGATGCCGATGCGCTGGCGCTGGCCGCCGGAAAATTCGTGCGGGTAGCGGTCCGAGAAGCTGCGGTTGAGCCCCACCGCGTCCATCAGCTCGTGCACCCGCGCCTTGCGCTCGGCGCGGCTCATGGAAGTGTGCTCCAGAAGCGGCTCGCCGATGATCCCCTCCACGGTGAGGCGCGGATTGAGGCTCGCCTGCGGGTCCTGAAACACCATCTGCATGGTGGGCCTGAGCTTGCGCAGGGCCGATTGCGGCAGGTCGCCGATTTCCTGCCCGTCGATCTGGATCGAGCCGGCGGTGATGTCGTAAAGGCGCAGGATCGCCCGCCCGCAGGTGGACTTGCCGCAGCCGGATTCGCCCACGAGGCCGAGGGTCTCGCCCTCGTAGATGTCGAAGCTCACGTCATCCACCGCCTTCACGTCGCCCACATGGCGGCGGAAGATCCCGGCATGGATCGGGAAATACATCTTCAGCCCGCTGACCCGGATCAGGGTCCTTGCCTTCGTGGTGAGATCAAACATGCGCGCCCTCCGGCTCCGCGCCGGTGCCGCTTCCGGCTCCCGTATCGGCATCGGCAAGGTGGCAGGCGACCCTGTGGCGCGCGCCCACTTCGCGAAGCGCCGGGTTCTCGCGCCCGCAGATCTCCACCGCCACCGCGCAGCGGTCGCGAAACGGGCAGGCCTTGGGCGCCGCGCCCAGGATCGGCGGCTGGCCCTCGATCACCTCGAGCCGCTCGGCGCGCTTGCCGCGCACATGCGGGATGGTCTCGAGCAGGGCGCGGGTATAGGGGTGGCGCGGGCTCTTGAACAGGGCGCGCACGGGCGCTTCCTCGACCACCTGGCCGCCATACATCACCATTACCCGGTCGGCGATGCCGGCGATCACGCCCAGATCGTGGGTGATCCAGATGATCGCCATGCCGAGCTTCTGGCGAAGCTCCCTGACCAGCTCCAGTATCTGCGCCTGGATGGTCACGTCGAGCGCCGTGGTGGGCTCGTCGGCGATCAGCACTTCCGGGTCGCACGCGAGCGCGATGGCGATCATCACCCGCTGGCGCATCCCGCCGGAAAACTGATGCGGATAATCCCTGAGCCGGCGCGCCGCGTCGGGGATGCCCACGAGCTCCAGAAGCTCGGCCGCGCGCCTGTCGGCCTCGCGCCTGTTCATCCCCATGTGGCGCATCAGGGGCTCGCGCAGCTGGAAGCCCACGGTAAAGACCGGGTTGAGGCTGGTCATCGGGTCCTGAAACACGAATCCGATCCGCGCGCCGCGAATGTCGCGCAGGGTGTCGTCATCGACCTCGAGCAGGTCCATCCCGTCAAACAGCACCTGGCCCGAGCGGATCTCGGCGGGCGGCGAGGGGATCAGGCGGATCAGCGACATCATGGTGACCGACTTGCCCGAACCGCTTTCGCCCACCACGCCCAGAAGCTCGCCCTTCTCAAGGTCGAAGCTCACCCGGTTGACCGCGTGAACCTCGCCCGTGCGGGTCCTGAAAACTGTATTGAGGTTCCGGACATCCAGAACCTTCGGCGCCCCGTCGGGCATAGGCATCTCCCAGTCGCAAGCAGGCAGTCTGACGCCGCCATCATCAGGAAATTGTTAGCAGGATTCGCCGGCCGGGCAATAGCTAAGTCAGGCGGGGCGGCAGATTCCGCGCTCCGGCAGCGCCGGGAAATCCCGGGCTTGACCTTTGCCCGCCTCGCGCACAGGCTCCGGGCAACGGGAGAGAAACATGGCACAGGATCTGAGCGCGCGGGAAATTCTTGAACATCTGGTCGCCTTTCCCACGGTCAGCCGCGAATCGAATCTGGCGATCGTGGACTGGATCGAGGAATATCTGGCCGGCTTCGGGGTGAAGGCGCATCGCGTCTATAACGAGGACGGCACCAAGGCCAATCTCTACGCCAATGTCGGCCCGGAGGTCGAGGGCGGGGTGATTCTCTCGGGCCATACCGACGTGGTGCCGGTGGACGGGCAGGACTGGGACACCGACCCCTTTACGCTGGTCGAGAAGGATGGCCGCCTCTACGGGCGCGGCACCTGCGACATGAAGGGCTTCGACGCGCTGGCGCTGGCGGCGGTGCCGCTGGCGCTCGAAGGCGGCATCAAGCGGCCGCTGCAGATCGCGCTGAGCTACGACGAGGAGGTGGGCTGCCTCGGCGCGCCGGCGATGATCGAGGAAATGGCCCGGCGCCTGCCGCGCGCAGCCGCCGCGATCATCGGCGAGCCGTCGATGATGAAGGTGGTCACGGGCCACAAGGGCGCCCATTCGGTCAGGACCCGGCTGCGCGGCTTCGAGGTGCATTCCTCCCAGCCGCACCGCGGCGTCAGCGCGGTGATGGAGGCGGCGAAGCTGATCGACTGGGCCAACCGGGTCAATGCCGAAAACGCCGCCGCCACGCCCGGCCCGCTGGCGGCGATGTTCGAGCCGCCTTATACCACCGCCCATGTGGGCACCGTGCACGGGGGCACGGCCGACAACATCACCGCGCGCGACTGCCGCTTCACCATGGGTTTCCGGGTGGTTCCGGGCGAGGATGCGCGGGCCTGGACGGAGCGTTATCTGGAGAAGGTGCGCGAGGTCGAGGCGGGGATGCGGGCGGTGGCGCCCTCGGCCTTCATCGAGGTCGAGCCCAGCGCCGGGGTGCCCGGGCTTGCGCCCGAGGAGGAGGGCGCGGCCGAGGCGCTGGCGCGCCGCCTGACCGGGGATAACGGCGTGCATGTGGTCAGCTACGGCACCGAGGCAGGCCAGTTCCAGCGCGCGGGCTATTCGGCGGTGATCTGCGGGCCGGGCAATATCGACCAGGCGCATCAGGCCAACGAATATATCGAGATCGGCCAGTTCGAGGCCGGCTGGGCCTTCATGGAGCGGCTGGTGGAGAGCCTCGCGGAGTGATTGCGCTCCGGCCGGCGCCGGGGCGCAATCACTCCGCGAGGCTCTCCAC
>JALWJU010000211.1 GCA_026997055.1 Paracoccaceae bacterium
AAATTGTATAGTTCTTCTTTTATTTTTTTTTTTTTTTTTAATTTTTTCTTTTTTTCTATTTCTTTTTTTGTTTTTTTTATGTCTTCGATGTCTTCCATTAATGTGCTTTGGTCTTTTATTTTTTTCTCCATCTCGGGCGGCACCCATGTCACTTACATGGCTGACCCAATCGGAACCTACGGCATGGTAGTAACCAATGCCGACGGCTTCACTGCCCCCGCCCCCGAAATCCCGGTGCCGGAAGCCCGCTCCGTGGTGCAGCACCCGCCGCGCAAGGCCCCCAGGCCTTCGGCGCGGGCCAGGGCCGAGGCCCAGCCGGCATTTCAGTTCGAAGAGGGCACCGCGGAATACCAGCTTCCGCCCCTTTCCCTGCTGACCAGCCCCGATGCGGTGGAGCGCCATCACCTTTCCGACGAAGCGCTGGAGGCGAATGCCCGGATGCTGGAAACCGTGCTGGACGATTACGGCGTCAAGGGCGAGATCGTCAGCGTGCGCCCCGGCCCGGTGGTCACCATGTACGAGCTCGAGCCCGCCCCCGGCCTCAAGGCAAGCCGCGTCATCGGCCTCGCCGACGATATCGCCCGCTCCATGTCGGCGCTCTCGGCGCGTGTCTCCACCATCCCCGGGCGCAGCATCATCGGCATCGAACTTCCCAACGAAAAGCGCGAAAAGGTGCTCCTGCGCGAGATCCTCTCGACCCGCGACTTCGACGACCGCAATATCCGCCTGCCGCTGGCGCTCGGCAAGGATATCGGCGGCGACCCGGTCGTGGCCAACCTGGCCCGGATGCCCCATCTGCTGATCGCCGGCACCACAGGGTCGGGCAAGTCCGTGGCGATCAATACCATGATCCTGTCGCTCCTATACAGGCTCACGCCGGAGGAATGCCGGATGATCATGATCGACCCCAAGATGCTCGAACTCAGCGTCTATGACGGCATCCCGCACCTGCTGTCGCCCGTCGTGACCGACCCCAAGAAAGCCGTGGTGGCGCTCAAATGGGTCGTGGGCGAGATGGAAGACCGCTATCGCAAGATGTCCAAGATGGGCGTGCGCAATATCGACGGCTACAACGGCAAGGTGCGCGAAACCCTGGCTCGGGGCGAGATGTTCTCGCGCACGGTGCAGACCGGGTTCGACGAGGAAACCGGCGAACCGATCTTCGAGACCGAGGAATTCGCCCCGGAAGCACTCCCCTATATCGTCGTCATCGTGGACGAAATGGCCGACCTGATGATGGTCGCCGGCAAGGAAATCGAAGCCTGCATCCAGCGGCTGGCGCAGATGGCGCGCGCCTCCGGCATCCACCTGATCATGGCCACCCAGCGCCCCTCGGTGGACGTGATCACCGGCACCATCAAGGCCAATTTTCCCACCCGGATCAGCTTCCAGGTAACCAGCAAGGTGGACAGCCGCACCATCCTCGGCGAGCAGGGCGCCGAGCAGCTCCTTGGCATGGGCGACATGCTCTACATGGCCGGCGGCGCCAAGATTACCCGCGTGCACGGCCCGTTCGTCTCGGACGAGGAAGTGGAGGAAATCGTCAACTACCTCAAGAGCTTCGGCGCGCCGGAATATGTATCGGGCGTGGTCGAGGGGCCGGACGAGGAGAAAAGCTCGGATATCGACCTGGTGCTCGGCCTTGGCGGCAATACCAATGGCGAAGACGCGCTCTACGACCAGGCCGTGGCGGTGGTGCTGAAGGACCGCAAGGTCTCGACCTCCTATATCCAGCGCAAGCTGTCGATCGGCTACAACAAGGCCGCCAAGCTCGTGGAGCGAATGGAAGAAGAAGGGCTGGTCTCGGCCTCCAACCATGTCGGCAAGCGCGAAATCCTGGTGCCGGAGCAGGGGCCGGCCTGAACGCGCGACCTGTCAGGCAATAACCGGCCGGCGATATGCGATACGGGGTGCAACCAGCGCCCCGTGCGCCTATGTTAAGGCCATGACGATACACCCGACCCGCATCCTGGCCCCGCTCGCCCTTGTCATCCTGACGCTCCCGGCCATGGCCGCCGAAAAACTCTCGCTTGAAGAAATATCACGCTACATCAACAGCCTGAAAATCGTCCAGGCGGAGTTCACCCAGATCAATGCCGACGGCACCATCTCAACCGGCAAGATCTATATCCGCCGGCCCGGCCGGGCGCGATTCGAATACGACCCGCCCAGTGCAGCACTTGTCATCGCCGGCGGCCAGCAGGTCGCCATCTTCGACGAAAAGTCGAATACCGGGCCGACCCAATACCCGCTCAAACGCACCCCGCTCAGCCTGATCCTGGCCCGCCGGGTGGACCTGAACCGGGCCGACATGGTAATCGGCCACAGCTTCGACGGTACCGCCACCACCATCGTCGCCCAGGACCCCGAGCACCCGGAATACGGAACCATCGCTCTTACCTTCACCGACAATCCCACCGAACTGCGCCAATGGGTCATCACCGATGACATCGGCGACCAGACCACGGTCATCCTCGGCCCGCTCGAAGAAATCGAACATCTGAACAACAACCTGTTCAATATCGCCCGCGAAGCGGAATTGCGCCAGCGCTGAAGCCGACCACTCCTCCGCGCCCTTTCACCTTTCTCCAAATACTCCCGCCGGAGGCGCGATTTTTCTGCGAAAAATCGCACCATCCTACCGGCGCCGACACCCGGCCAGCTGCTGACGATAGGTCTCGGCCCTGTCATCCACCTGGCTGGCAATACGCAGAAGCCAGGGCTTGCGGCGATAGGTGCCGCGCGCATAGCCGCCCCGGCCTTCGTGATAGGCCAGGTACTGGCTGCGCGCATCGTCCAGCGGGATACCAAGCTCTTCGCTGCTCCGCACCATGTACCAGCCCATGAAGTCGGTCGCATCCCTGATGTCATCGCGCCTGGCCCGGCGACCGCCTTCGGCACGCTGATATTCCTCCCAGGTGCCATCCAGCGCCTGGGCGTATCCATAGGCCGAACTTTGCCGGCCCATGGGAATGACGCCCAGCACATATCGGATCGGCGTACGATTGTTACCGATGAATTTCGATTCCTGATAGATGATCGCCATCTGCACATGAACCGGCACGCCCCATTTGCGCTCCGTACGCTGCATGGCCCTGAAATATTTCGGTCGCTCCCTGGCAATGCTGCACGCATCGTCAAGATTGCGCGGCGCCGAATAATTGCCGCCGCCGCAGGCCGCAACCAGCAGCAGCAGAATCATGGCGCGAAGAGATCTGCTCATGTGCCTCTCGCCTGGTATCGTTTTGCGTGACCATAGCGCAAATCGCCCGGTTTTCAAATGCCCTGCAGGACGAAGATCAGGGTCAGCGGGATCGTCACCACGGACAGCAGCGTGGATACCACGACAAGCCCCGCCACCGCGCCCGCATCGGCCCGGTATTTCTCGGCCAGAAGGTAGGAGGTCACCGCCACCGGCGTGGATATCTGCAACACCAGCACACCGAAAGGAACCGGCTTCAGACCGAACAGCAGACCCACTCCCCAGGCCACCGCCACCGCAAGGCCCGCGCGCAGCAGCGATATCCAGAACGCCCGGCCCAACCGCCCCGGTCTGAGCCCTGCAACCGCCACGCCAAGGGTGATCAGCATCAGCGGGATCGCCATCTGCCCGAGCAGCTCCAGCGTATTGGTCAGAAACCGGGGCGTGTGCCAGCCCTGCCAGAGAAACAGCCCGCCCGCCAGCGTCGCCAGAACCATCGGCTCGCGCAGCACCCGGGCCGGAGACGCCCCGCCCGAGACCAGCCAGATACCGAGAGTAAAGACGTAGATCGCCGAAATGGCAAAGACCACCACCGCATAGCCGAGTCCCTCTTCGCCAAAGGCGAACAGCGCCAGCGGCAGACCGAGATTGCCGGTATTGCCAAAGATCAGCGGCGCCATATAGGTGCGTATCTCGAGCCCTGCCAGACGGACAAAGGCCCAGGCGACCAGCGTCATGGCTCCATAGGCGGCAATGGCGGCAAGGCTGACCGCGCTCAGCGCCGCCGGAGCGATTACGCTCTTCTGCAGCGCGGTAAAGACGAGCGCCGGCACGGCAAGGCTCATTGCCATACGGGTAACAAACTGAATGTCATACGAAAATCCGGATCTCACCCAGGCGAATCCCACCAGTGCCAGAAGGAATACCGGCGCGACGATCTCAAGCACTGTCAGGAGTATATCCACAGTCTGTTTCCCCAAAAATCCCCCGCGCGCATGGACAATACCCCTGGTTAAGGGATAGTAAAGCGGCAGGGGCTGAAATGATCATGCTGAAGACACGCGCCAAATACAATCTCGGGCAAATCGTCCGCCACCGCAAGCATCCTTTCCGCGGAGTGGTGTTCGACGTGGACGCCATCTTTGCCAATACCGAGGAATGGTACAATGCCATTCCCGAAGAGAACCGCCCGGCGAAGGATCAGCCGTTTTACCACCTCCTGGCGGAAAACGACCAGAGCTACTATGTGGCCTATGTCTCGGAGCAGAACCTGGTCGCCGACTATTCCGGCGAGCCGATCAATCACCCGGACCTGGAAGAGCTGTTCGGCGATTTCGAAGACGGGCAATATCCGCTTCAGTTTCAACTGAACTGAGCGGGTGGCAGGCTGATGCGCACCCTGCCGGCTCAATAGCCCAGCGCGCAACCATCCTTTCGCGAATCGGACGCACCGATCAGGACGCCGCGCGCGTGGTCGATCCTGATCAGTTGCCCACCGCCCAGCGGCGCCTCCGGCGCCACGATCCGGTGGCCCATTTCGGCGAGCCTTGCAGCGGTATCGGCACCATACCCGCGCTCCAGCTTCAGCACCGGCCCATCGGGAAAGGAACGCGGCGCATCCAGCGCACGCTGCGGCGCCATGGCAAAATCGACCAGATTGCTCATCAGCCGCATATGCCCGGCAGGCTGATAGGCCCCGCCCATCACCCCAAAGGGCATCGTCACCCGCCCGCCTTCGCGAAGCATCGCCGGAATGATCGTGTGCATCGGGCGCTTGCCGCCCCCGGCCTCGTTCGGGTGTCCGGGCGTCAGACTGAAACCCGCGCCGCGATTCTGGAACAGGATGCCGAATTTCTCCGAGACAAGGCCGGAACCAAAGCTGTGAAACAGCGAACAGATCAGCGAAACCGCCATGCGGTCGCGATCGACCACCGTCAGATAGACGGTTTCCTTGTGGATATTGTCCGTGGCGGGGGCGACTGGCAGAGCCATGGCGCGCCGCGGGTCGATCAGCGCCGCCAGCCGGGCGGCGGTCCGATCGTCAAGCATGTGCTCGAGCCGCGCCACATGATCCGGGTCGGCAAGGAACCTGTCGCGCGCATCATAGGCGAGGCGAGCGGCTTCGGCCTCCAGATGCACCCGCTCGGCCCCGGCCGGATCGAGCGCACCCATGTCGAAATGAGCCAAGATATTCGCCATCAGCAGCGCCGTCGCCCCCTGGCCATTGGGCGGGTGTTCGACCAGTTCGACACCGCGATAGCGGCCCGATATCGGCACCCCCCAACTGGCCCGGGTAGCGGCGAGATCCTCCAGGCTGTGACTGCCACCGAGCGC
>JALWJU010000212.1 GCA_026997055.1 Paracoccaceae bacterium
AGAAAAGACGCATTGTCGTATAGGGGTCTTCGCTGCTGTACATCAGATCGTCGATGGTGGCGCCATAGGTATATCGGTCGCCGAAGCGAGAGACGATCGCGGCGAAGGTGGGCGTGTAGCGCTCGGGCGCGGGCAGGGTGTAGCTCAGCGGATTGGTGAAGAAATCCACCACCGTTCCCACCGCGTCGCGGCTGGTCGAAGGCCCGAAGAAGGGCATCACCACATATCTGCCTTCGCCCACGCCCCAGACATGCAGGGTTTCGCCGAAGTCGGTGCTGCGCTCCTCGAGCCCCACGTCGCTGGCCACGTCGAACAGCCCGCCGATGCCGAGGGTGGTATTGAGCAGCAGGCGCGAGAAATTGTGCCCGGCATCGTCGAGCCGGGCCTGCAGCAGCTGGTTGACGATCAGCGAGGGCAGGGAAACATTGGCGGAAAAGTCCTGGATGCGCGCGCGCACCGGTTCCGGCACCCCCTTGCCATAGGCATTGGCCGCCGGACCGAAGAAGGCCGAATCGAAGGCCTTGTTGAATGCGTGCACCTTGCGGTTGACGGCTTCGCCGGGATCGTTGATCCCGGTCGGCGGGGGCGGAGCGGTACAGGCGGAGACCAGCACCAGGACCAGCAGCACCGGCGCGATGGGGATGGGCAGCGGGAATTTCATCGCGGGTATTTCTTCACATCCGGTTTCAATCAGCTATGTATAACACATAAGGATTGTCGGGTAGATGCCCAGCCCCGGAGGTAATTGTCCGGCGGTTTGTGGCCGACGGGCGACAGGTTAACCGGATATTTGCGGGCTGGTGGCAGAATCTGCATGAGGCGATAGGACATCCCGCAGCGCATTCGAGACGGGCCATTCACGGCAGGCATTGGGCATGTGGGCAAGAACATGATGGCAAAGGAAGCACAGCTGCAGAAGGGGCGCGAGGAACTGCGCCAGGTGCGGCGCGAGAGTCGATGGCTGCTGCGCGCGGCGGCGCTGTTTTCGGTATTCGTGAACCTGCTGATGCTCACCGGCCCGCTCTACATGCTGCAGATCTACGACCGGGTACTGGGCAGCCGCAGTGAGGAAACCCTGCTGGCACTGTCGATCCTCATGGCATTTCTGTTCGCCATGATGGGCGTGCTCGAATATGTGCGCGGCCGGGTGCTGGCGCGTATCGCCGCGGCGCTGCAGGCCAGGCTGGAGGGGCGGGTGTTTCACGCGGTGCTGGCCAGGGCGGCGCTGTCGCCGCGCCCCGATCTGGTGCCCAATTCCCTGCGCGATCTGGACGCGGTGCAGCGCCTGGTCGCATCTCCGGTCTTTGCGGCCATGTTCGATGTCCCCTTCAGTCCGCTTTTCCTGGCCGGCATTCTCGTCTTTCACCCCTATCTGGGTATCCTGGCACTGGTGGGCGGCAGTGTGCTGATCCTGTTCACCATCCTCAATCAGGCACTGACCCGGGCACCCGCGCAGGAGGCGACCATGGCCGGGGTCGCAGCCGAGCAGCAGGCGCTCCAGATCAGGAACGAGGCCGAGATGGTACGCGCCCTGGGAATGCAGGAAGCCGCTTTCCGGCGCTGGCTGCAGGCCCGGCGGCGGGCCAGGGAAGCCGGTCTCGAATTCGCCGACAGGGGGGGGCTGTTTTCTACCCTGTCGAAGACCTTTCGCATATTCCTGCAATCGGCAATGCTGGGGCTGGCGGCCTGGCTGGTACTGCGCGGCGAACTGACCGCCGGGGCGATGATCGCCGCCTCCATCCTCATGGGGCGCGCCCTGGCCCCGATCGACCAGGTCATCGGCCAGTGGCAGCTGGTGGAGCAGGCCCGCCACGGCTGGCGGCGCCTGTCGGAATTGCTGGGTGAGGTGCCGGTGCCTGCTCCGCGCATGGCGCTGTCGCGCCCGCGGGCCCACATGCTGGTGGAAAATCTCACCATCCTGCCCCCGGGGCAGTCCCAGGCTTCGGTGCGGCTGATCAGTTTCGAGGTCAAGCCCGGCCAGGCATTGGGGGTGATCGGCCCTTCGGGGGCGGGCAAGTCCTCGCTGGCACGGGCCATCTGCGGGGTCTGGCGCCCGGCCGGCGGCAAGATCCGCCTGGACGGTGCGGCGATCGACCAGTTTCCGCCCGAGACCCTGGGTGCCCATATCGGCTACCTGCCGCAGCGGGTGCAGCTTTTTGACGGTACGATTCGTGAAAACATTGCCAAGCTCGCGCCCGAGCCCGATGACGCGGCGGTGGAAAAGGCCGCGCGCATGGCCAATGCCCACGAGATGATCCTGCGCTTGCCCGACGGGTACGATACCCGGGTTTCCACCGGGGGAGGGATGCTTTCGGGCGGCCAGATGCAGCGCATCGGCCTGGCCCGCGCGCTCTATGGCGAGCCGGTGATCGTGGTGCTGGACGAGCCCAATTCGAATCTCGATAACGAAGGCAGCCAGGCACTCAACGATGCCATTCGCCAGATCAAGGCGGCCGGCGGCGCGGTGCTGATCATGGCCCACCGTCCGGCCGCCATCCAGGAATGCGACCTGCTCCTGGTGCTCGATGGCGGGGCCGCGCGCGCCTTTGGCCCGCGCGACGAGGTTCTGGCCAGAACCGTGCGCAATGCCGGGCAGATCACTGCCGCAGGTCCGGGCAGCGGAGGGATTACCTGATGACGCACGACACGGATCCCGCTCCGCCCGCTCCGGCCCGGCGCCACGTCATTATCGGTCTGCTGACCATCCTGCTGCTGGTCGGCGGCTTCGGTGCCTGGTCGGTTACCGCCAATATCGCCGGGGCCGTCATTGCCTCCGGTCAGCTCGAGGTCGAGCAGAACCGGCAGGTGGTCCAGCATCCCGACGGTGGCGTGGTCCTTGCCATCGAGGTGCAGGAGGGTGACCTGGTATCCGCCGGTGACGTGCTGATCCGCCTGGACCCGGCGGAACTGGTCTCGGAGCGCAATATCACCGAGGCCACGCTGTTCGAGATCCTTGCTCGCAGCGCCCGGCTGGAAGCCGAGCGCGACGGGGCCGAGTCGATCAGCTTCCCTCCGGAACTGACCGGGCTGATCGACAGCCGCCCCGATGTGCGCGCTCTGACCGAGGGGCAGGAGCGGCTGTTTCGCGCCCGTCGCGACACCCTGGCCTCGCAGATCGAACAGCTGCGCAAGCGTATCGGCCAGATCGGCAGCCAGATCGAGGGGATTGACGCCCAGACCACCGCCCTGACCGCGCAACTGGCGCTGATCCGCGACGAACTCGAGAGCCAGCAGGCATTGTTCGAAAAGGGCCTGACCCAGGCCGCCAAGGTGCTGGAACTGCAGCGCGAAGAGGCCTCGCTTCTGGGTCAGCAGGGCCGCCTGCAGGCTCAGCGCGCCGAATTCGAGGGGCGCATTACCGAAATCGAGATCGAGATCCTGCGAATGCAGGATGTCCGCCGCCAGGACGCGATTACCGAACTGCGCGATCTTGGCGTCAAGCGGCTGGAAATGGCCGAAAACCTGCGCACGCTCGAGCAGAAGCTCGACCGGCTCGACATCCGCGCCCCGGTTTCCGGCGTGGTGCTGGCGCTCAGCGTCTTCGCCGAGCGTTCGGTGATTCGCCCGGCCGAACCCGTGCTCTATATCGTGCCCCAGGACCGTCCGCTTCTGATTTCGGCCAGGATCAGCCCGATCAATGTGGACGAGGTCCATGCCGGGCAACAGGTGGCGGTGCGCTTCGCCGCGCTTGACAGCCGCACGACTCCGGAGCTGCAGGGCCGGGTGGTGACGGTCTCGCCCGATGCACTTGCCGACGAGACTACCGGCATGCGCTATTACGAGGTGGAGATTCGCCTCGATGCGGGCGAAACCGACAAGCTGCCCGAGGGCGTGACCCTGGTGCCCGGGATGCCGGTGGATGCCTTCATCCGCACTTCGGATCGTACGCCGCTGGCCTATCTGGTGAAGCCCCTGGCGGAATATTTCAACAAGGCGTTTCGCGAGAATTGAGCGCAGCGCGCTTGCGAAAACCAGCCTCGCCAGCTAGCGTTTGCGCCAGATTTCCGCGCTGAGGCCTGAAAGGAAGACCCATGTCCACCATCGAATCCCGCCTGGCTGCGCTTGGCGTCACCCTGCCCGACGCCCCCGCGCCTGCCGCCAATTACGTGCCCTTCGTGCAGGTGGGCGATATCGTGCATGTCTCCGGGCAGATACCCATGGCCGACGGCGCCTTCATCACCGGCAAGCTGGGCGATGACATGGATGCCGGGGCCGGGGCGGCGGCCGCGCGCCTCTGCGCGATCAGCCTGCTGGCGCAGGTCAAGGCCGCCTGCGGGGGCGATCTCGAGCGTCTCGTGCGGGTGGTGAAGCTCACGGGCTTCGTCAATTCTACTGCCGATTTCACCGACCAGCCCAAGGTGATCAACGGCGCCTCCGACTTCATGGTCGAGGTGCTGGGCGAAGCCGGGCGGCACGCGCGCTCGGCGGTCTCTGCCGCGTCGTTACCCTTTGGGGTCGCGGTCGAAATCGAGGGGATCTTCCAGATCAGATGATCCCGACCACCGCCCTGCATCCCGACTTCCTGCGCCTGCCCATCGCCCACCGGGCGCTGCACGATCTTGCCGCCGGGCGCCCGGAGAACAGCCTCAGCGCGATTCGCGCGGCGATTGCGGCGGGCTACGCGATCGAGATCGACCTGCAGCCCTCCGCCGACGGGGTGGCGATGGTGTTTCACGACTATCAGCTTGACAGGCTGACCGGCGCGCGCGGGCCGGTCAGCCTGAAGAGCGCCGCCGAACTGGGTGCAATCGCGCTTGCCGGCGGCACTCATGGCGACGTGATCCCGACTCTTGGCGAAGTGCTCGAAGTGGTCGCGGGCCAGGTGCCCCTGCTGATCGAGATCAAGGATCAGGATGGCGCGCTAGGCCCGGATGTGGGGGGGCTGAGCCGGGCCTGCGCCGAAGCACTGGCAGGATATGCCGGCCCGGTCGCGGTGATGAGTTTCAACCCTTACGCGGTCGCCGATTTCGCCGCCCATGCGCCGGGGATCCCCGTAGGGCTGACCACGGGGCGCTTCCTGTCGGAAAACTGGCCGGTCCCGGAGGCCCGGCTGGAGGAACTGCGCGAGATACCGGACTTTGCCGCGCTGGGCGCGAGCTTCATCAGCCACCGGGCCGATGCGCTCGGCGCTGACCGGGTGGCGGAGCTGAAGGCCGGTGGCGCGGCGATCCTGTGCTGGACCATACGCAGCCCCGAGGCAGAGGCAAAGGCACGCGAAGTCGCAGATAACGTCACCTTCGAGGGCTACCTGCCCATGATTCCCGGATGAGCCTGCAGGTCCGTCTGCATCACAGTCTGAGCGAGATCCCCGCGCAGGACTGGGATGCCTGCGCGGGTGCGACCGGGGCGCGCCCGGCCGATCCCTTCACCGCCCACCGCTTCCTGCTGGCGCTGGAAGAGAGCGGCTCGGTCGGAGAAGGCACCGGCTGGGCGCCCCATTACCTGAGCGCATGGGATGGCGAGCAGATGATCGCCGCCGCGCCG
>JALWJU010000213.1 GCA_026997055.1 Paracoccaceae bacterium
AACCATTGTGCCCCCCAACGAGGTTCTCGAAGATGGAGTCGCCGCCGTAAAGGTCGTACCCCTTGCCCTCATTCTGGACACTCACGTTGTCCATAACAATCAGGTTATTGCAGGAGCGCGGGCCGTTCCCGTCGCCGTAATCATACGAGACGGCCTCAATTCCGTGCTCGGCGCAGCGGATAATCCCCATATCACGACAGATCGCGTAACTGACCCCCTGCATGGAGACGCCGCACCCTGCATTGTTGTTGGCGGTGTACCCGACGCCGGGGGCGTAGCGGCTGTCCCGGTTGCCGTGGACCACAAACCCCCGGACGCCCCCGAAGGCTCTTGGGTACGATGATCCGACCAGCGTCGAGATGTCGTCTCGGATAACCACAACGTCCTTGTTCATCCCAGGGGCTACCGTCATCCAGCACCCGAACAGCAGCAGTTGTCCGTCGATGTAGTCATTCTTCCACCCGCCGCCCTCGCCACGCAGCAGCACGTTACCCTCGATCAGAATCGTGTCGGACACGAGATGCCCAACCGAAGCAAGATGTACCACGCCGCCTCCGGCTGCTTTGACGTGTGCGATCGCCGCCTTGATCGCGGCGGTCATGTCAGTGGTGCCGGGCGTGGTGTTCTCGGCCCAATGGTCGGGGTAAACGTCCCCGTCCGGGCTCCACGTCGCCCCGTCCGCCGTGGTGAGTGCGGTCCCCCCCGGATCGCGTATATAGGCGAGAGTCCGGCCATCTGGCGCGGTGACAAGGATGCGCTTGATGTCTGCGGGGATGTACTCGCCCTCCGCCAGCGCGCGGCTGGCGTAGGGGGCCGCGCCCGCCATAAGAGACCGATCATCCACGTCCACCCGCTCAAAGCGGATTGCATCAGTGTCGGGGACGGGCTCACCAGATACCGTCCATTGCGTTCCGGCATTTACCGTCCCGGAGGCGACCCTGATGCGGACATTCGCGAGTTCCGACTGGCTGTCGGCGTCCGTGGCGCGGGTCCAGGCGCCGGAGGCCGAGACATAGACGCCATTCTCGCGCGCGTCGGTCTGGTCCTTCACCAGCACCCGGCTGGCCGAAGTCGCCACCCCGTCGATGGTCTGCTCGCCGGAGAGCGTGATCGGCTCGGTAGTGGTGCAGTCCGCCGGGGCGAGCACGTTATAGGTGGTCTCGAGCGTGTCGAGGCGGGCGAGCGTGTCGTCCCACAGGTCCACGATCTCGGCGCGGCGAGGCTGGGCTGCGGATCGGGCGGGTTGCCGAAATAAGTGGTCTTGGGGGTCAGGGCATCGGTCCGTCCTCATGCTGTCGTTGTGGCGGTGACAGGGGTGGCTGGTGCCCAGTCGGAGCGCTGACCGCCGGGGGCCTGGTTGACGATCTGGGCTTCGTAGGTGGTGGATGCTGTCAATCCGCTCTGGATATGGCTGTATTGCCCGGTCGGGACAGTGGTCTCGCTCCACGCGCTGGCCCCGCTCTGGCGTAGGCGGATCACCTGCGCGAGGCTGGTGTCTGTGGGGGCGTCCCAGGTCCAGGTGATCTGGCTGGCGCTGTCCGGCGTCCCGGCAAGCCCGGTCACGGCGGGCACGGCAGAGCTTGTGGCCATGGTCTCGGTGAGCGGGCGGTCCACCTGCTCGGTGTCCGGGTCGAAGTCGAAATCCTCCGCCTTCACCTCGACCGCGGACAGGTCGAAGGTCGCGCCGTCGTCGTTGCGGTGGAGTTCGCCTATCTCATACACCGCGTCGATCCCGGCCCCTTCGTGCCGGATGCGCACGAAGCGCTGGCAGCGCAGTTCCTTGCCGATAATCAGAATGGTTGCGCGGATCACGCTGGGCGGGCGCTTGACGCGGGCCAGCCGCTTGGCAAGGCGCGCGGCCTGATTTTCCGATTGCACGAAGTAGAGCGCCGGACGGTCGATCCGGGGCGGGTTTGTGTCATCGACCATGTATGCACCGCCCGAGACCTCGCGCCATCCCTCGGCGGGCTCCACATAGGTGACGGCCACGCCGGTGGGCGCGGTCGGCTCGGAGCCGGTGGAGACCTCCAGGGTGATGAAATCGTCATCGGTCAGGGTGACGGTCGGCTCCATGTAGCGGCCTACGAAGAAGTCCATCTCGCCGCCGGGGCGCTGAAAGATGAAGGCATCGCAGGCCGCCGCCATCTGGGCGCGCTGGGTCTCGTAATCCTGCCCCCAGTCCAGCACGCCGCCCATCTGCCAGCGCGGCTGGGTGCCGCCGCCCTTGAGCGGCACCGGCTCGTCGCAGATGTCGGCCTCCACGGCGAGGCGGTCCCAATCCACCTGTTGTCCCAGATGATCGGTGATCCAGTGAGCGAGGATCAGCGCCGCGTTGCGCGTGAAGCCGCGCGTGCCGGTGCGCGGATCGTAGATGCCGTTATGGCCGTCGATGACCGGAGACCACGCCGCGAAGCGCCCGGTGGGGATCACCGCCTGATAATCCGCATCGGCAGGGCGGGCGAGCCAGATATGAGCCCCGGCGAGATGCGCGAAATCGAAACTGGCGTCCACGTCCGGCGTGAAGGCGGCGACGAAATCCGCATTGGCCGCCTGCCCCGGCGCGCCGAGGAAGGGCATGATCCGGTAGTGATCGGCCTTGTCGCCGCTGCTCACCAGCCCATTGGCGTCGAGCGTCACCCGGTCCTCATCAAGATAGTGCTCGACGATGCCCTCGATCTCGTGGGCGCAGAGGATCGGCGTGTACCAGCGCTTGCGGGCGCTGTTGCCCACGGTGGTGTCTTCCCAGTCCGTGCGCTCCCAGAAGCCGAGCGGGCCGCCGGTGCGGGTGCGGCCATAGATGGTGCGCATGTAGCTGAGCGGCTGCGCCCAGTTCTGCATCTGGTCGCCGGGGCTGGGGATGCTGGGCTTCGGGGTCAGGGACGAGGCCAGCGCCGACAGGCCGACAGAGAGCAGCACCCGGCCCAGCAGCCCGCCGAACGCGGTGGTGGCGATGGCCCCGGCGGCCAGCCCTGCGCCAAAGCCCGCCGTGGCCAGCGTGCCGCCCAGCAGGGCCGATCCGGCTACGGACGCCACCGCGCCCTGCACAAATCCCAGCACGACCGCCGCCCGAGCCGGTGCGGGCGTGAGGCAGGTGCTGGCGAGCAGGGCGACGGTGATGAGGCTACGGCGCATATCCCACCTCCCAGCAGGCCAGCGGGGTGGCAAAGCGCGGATGGGCCACATGCACCCCGCGCTCGGATTTGCTCACCCATGCCTGCCCGTTCCAGAGCGCACCCAGTTGATGATTGCCGATCTGGATGATCGCCACGTCGCCGGGGCGCGCCTGCTGCACCTGTTCGAGACCCGCGCGCGCCGCATAATGTCCCATCACCTCGACCGGGCGCGAGATGAAGCCGGTCACCGCCTCGCAGGAGGCTTCATCGTGATAGCGACCGCGCACATCCGCCGCCGGGTCCACCCCGCGCACCTGCCACACCCAGTCGGCCAGAACCATCATGCAGTCCGACCGGCCCCACACGAAGGGCACGGCCTTCCAGACATTGAGGGTATCGAACAGGTCGGCCATCAGAACAGCGCCTCCCACAGTACCCCGGCGCGGCGCGGGGCGAACTTGAGCGAAGGGTTGGCCTGCCCGTCGAGCAGGAGGGCATGGCCGGCCGTGTCCATGGCAATGGCCCGCGACACCGCGCGCCACTCGTTCACGCTCTCGAAATGCACCGTCAGCGCGCGCTCGAAGCCGACACCCACCGTGAAGGTGAGCGAGCGCATGACGAAGGTGTATTCCAGCGTGGGTGCGCGGGTGGGCGCGTAAAGCTCCTGCTCGCGCTCCCAGAAATACGAGTAAAGGCGCAAGGCGCGCCCGTCGATATTGGCGTCTCCGCTCGCCTGCAGCTCGGCAAACAGGTCCGGCTTCTCGGGGTCCTGGAAATATTCCAGCGTCAGGCTGCCCGCCGGGGCCACGCCATTGATCGGCTCGCCCAGCGCCGAGAGCCTGATCCCTTCATGGCCCACCCAGCGGTTGCCATTGGCATCGGTCCAGTCGGCCGTCGCACAGACGATGAAGCGGTATGTGCCGCTCAGCGCCTCGATCTCGACCAGTTCGAGATAGCGCAACACCGGGGCGCGCAGATCAATGGCATCACTCATCGCACCAGCGCCTCCTGCAGCTCGATGGTGGGGGTGGCGATCAGCTTGTGGTCGAAGCCGGGATTGCCGGCATCGTTGCTGACCAGTTCGAACAGCCCGCTTGCCCGCAGATCGACCAGCGCGCCCGCCGGCAGGTCCACCGCCAGGCGCTTGACGGTGAGGCGCCAGCGCGCGCTGCCCATATCCTCGGCAGCGGTCACCATGAAGGGCCAATCCCGATAGCTCATGATCTGGCCCGCCACGGGGGCCGGCAGAGCGGGGTCGGCCTCCACCTCGACGCTCGGAGCACCAGCGCTGACGGCGGCGGTCACGGTCACGAAGGGCTGCCAGGCGAAGCCCGGGCCGTTCTCGAAGGTCACGTCGCCATCAAACGGAACGCCACTCTCCCAGAGGTCGCGCCGGATCTCGCGGGCCGGAAAGCCCAGCACGTCGGCCATCTCCACGCGCAGCACCCCGACAAGCCCCTCGACCTGCGCCAGCCGCGCCCGCCACTCGGCAATCGCCGCGCGGTGAAGGAAAACCTGCGGCGCGCCGCGCCACAAGGGCATCCGGCTGATCACCGTCTGCACCCCGCCGGGGCTGCGCTTGCCGCGCCAGTCGATGCGCCAGTCAAAGCGCATCAGCCCCAGCAGGCGCGGCGGTATGGTAACCACCTCGCGCGCCATCAGCCCGACACCCCCCGCCAGCTCGCCTCCGCTAGGGCCGGGCGCAACTCCCGCCGCTGCCGCGCCGCCGCCCCCTGCACGATCTTCACGCTCTGCAACCCGGACAGCCCTACCGACCTGTCCACGACCTCGGCCAGAAGGCGGTCGTCGAGATAGACGACCAGCTCGGAGCGGGCGACCTGCGGCACCGTGGCCCTGCCTGTTGCAGGCGGGTCAGAGCGCACCAGCGCGCGCGGGGGCGTGCCCGCATTCATCGCCTCGAGCAGGTGGCGGTGGCGTCTGGTCGCCTCGGCGGTCATGACGAACTCGCCGGACGAGAGCATCACCGGCACCTCATCCGAGGTGCCGCTGCCCGGGCCGGTGATCAGGCCGCCGGTTGCCGCACCCGGGAGGATGGCGCTCACGAACATGCCCAGGAGCCCGCCCGATGCCTGCATGCCGAAGAGCCGCGCGAGCGGTCCCTCGCCCAGCAGCATCGCCTGAAGGGCGGCGCGCTGGATCGCCACGCGCACGCTGTCCATCACGTCGGCAAAGCTTTCGCCCTGGATG
The DNA here is from genome assembly GCA_026997055.1 of Paracoccaceae bacterium. Classification (GTDB taxonomy): domain Bacteria; phylum Pseudomonadota; class Alphaproteobacteria; order Rhodobacterales; family Rhodobacteraceae; genus JAAEUB01. The sequence goes on from JALWJU010000213.1 coordinate 5,322, forward strand.
ATCAGCCGGTCGAAGGCGTCATACATGGTGCCGGTGAGAAGTTCGCGCTCGGCCAGCACGTCCTGTTCGGCCAGCCGCTCCTGGATCAGGTCGTGCACCGCCTTGCGCTCGGCCTCGGTCGCCCCCTTGAGCGC
>JALWJU010000214.1 GCA_026997055.1 Paracoccaceae bacterium
GCCCTCGACCGCATGAACTGCCGCTCAGCCGGAATGCGGCAGTTCATGCGGTCGAGGGCGATGCTGGCCTGCTGGAGGCTCTTGTGTCTGGCTGGCGGCAGGCGCAGGGGCTGAAGCCGGTCACGAGCGAGGCGCGCGACCTGTTTCGCCGTCCGCTCCTGCCCGACGAGCTTGCGCGCCATGACGGGCTGGTGCTCGATCCGCCCCGGGCCGGGGCCGAGGCGCAGGTCGCCGAGATCGCCCGCGTCCGGGTGCCGGTCGTGGCGATGGTCTCGTGCAATCCGGTGACCTTTGCCCGCGATGCGCGGATGCTGAGCGAAGCCGGATACCGGATCGACTGGATCCGGGTCGTGGATCAGTTTCGCTGGTCGCCGCATGTGGAACTGGTGGCGTGCCTGAGGACGGGCGGTTCCCGGGCGGGCGGATTGCGGCTATAAAAGGCAAAAGGGAGGAAACATGCGGTTTCTGGTTGCGATATTTCTGGCGCTTGGCCTGCTGCTGCAGGCGGGCTGTTCCAAGTTTCGTAGCTATGACGGGCCTGAGGTGACCAGGGTCGTGGTGATGAAATCCGAGCGCAAGCTGTATCTGTTCAGCGAGGATGCCCTGCTGAAGAGTTACGACATCGACCTGGGCTTTGCCCCGGAAGGGCACAAGACGCGGGAGGGCGATGGCCGCACGCCGGAGGGGCGCTATTACATCGACCGCAAGAATCCCAACAGCGCTTTTCACCTTTCGCTCGGAATTTCCTATCCCAATGAAGCTGATCGTGCAGCGGCCAGGAAAGCCGGGGTGTCTCCGGGGGGAGACATTTTCATCCATGGTGCGAGACGGCCGGGTGACAAGCGTGGGCCGGACTGGACCGCCGGCTGCATTTCGGTCTCTAACCGCGAAATCGAGGAGATATACTCCATGGTCGATGTGGGAACCGTGATCGACCTGTTTCCATAGGCAAGTCGGGCCGGCGCGGGTGCCGGGAGATTTCATGCCTCCGGCGGGAGTATTTGGAGAAAGGCGAAAGCGGCTTCAGCTGGTCATGGAATCCCAGAAATTCTTGACCTTGGTGAAGAAGCTGGAGCTTTCCGGGTTGTTCTCTTCCGACAGCTTTTCGAACTCCTGGAGCAGTTCCTTTTGTCGCGCGGTCAGGTTGACCGGAGTTTCCACGGCCATTTCGATGAACATGTCGCCGGGGGTGCCGCCGCGCAGGGCCGGCATCCCCTTGCCGCGCAGGCGCATCTGGCGGCCGGACTGAGAGCCGGCGGGGATCTTTACCCGGGAGCGGCCGCCGTCGATGGTCGGCACCTCGATGGTGCCGCCAAGGGCCGCGGTGATCATCGAGACCGGCACGCGGCAGTGCAGGTGCGGGCCTTCGCGGTCGAAGATCGGGTGATTTTCCACGTCGATGAAGATGTAGAGGTCCCCTGGCGGGCCGCCACGCATGCCCGCTTCGCCCTCGCCGGCGAGGCGGATGCGGGTGCCGGTTTCGACACCGGCGGGGATGTTGACGCTGAGGGAGCGCTCCTTTTCCAGCCGCCCGGCGCCGTTGCAGGCCTTGCATGGGTTCTTGATGATCTGGCCGACGCCGTGGCAGGTGGGGCAGGTGCGCTCGACGGTGAAGAAGCCCTGCTGCGCGCGCACCTTGCCCATGCCCGAACAGGTGGGGCACATCTGGGGCTCGGCGCCGCTTTCGGCGCCGGTGCCGTTGCATTCGTCGCAGGCGACGGAGGTGGGCACGGTGATGATCTTTTGCAGGCCGGTATAGGCCTCTTCCAGGGTGATGTGCAGGTTGTAACGCAGGTCGGAGCCGCGGGCGGCGCGCCTCCTGCCGTCGCGACCGCCCATGAAATTGCCGAAGAGATCGTCGAAGACCTCGCTGAAGGCGCTGGCAAAGTCGCCCTGTCCACCGTGGAAGCCGCCACCGGGGCGCCCGCCGCCCATGCCGCCTTCGAAAGCGGCGTGGCCGAAGCGGTCATAGGCGGCCTTTTTCTCGGCATCCTTCAGGACCTCGTAGGCCTCGTTGACTTCCTTGAACTGGGCTTCGGCATCGGGATTGCCTGCGTTGCTGTCAGGGTGCAGCTCGCGGGCCTTGCGGCGGTAGGCCTTCTTGATCTCGTCGGCGCTGGCCGTGCGCGCAACCCCCAGCACTTCGTAGTAACAACGCTTTGCCATGGCTCGGTTCCTTGCGGATAGCAAAGGACCGGCCCGTTTGTGCGGGCCGGCCCTGGTCCTGTGGCGGTGTTACGACCGCTTGTCGTCGTCGAGATCCTCGAAATCGGCGTCAACGATATCGTCATCCACGCCGCCCGGCTCGCCGCCGGTTTCGGCAGAGGCATCGCCGGCTTCGGCCTCCTGGCCGGCCTTGTAGATTGCCTCGCCGAGCTTCATGGAGGCATCGGTGACGTTCTGGATGCCGGCCTTGATCTTGTCGGCGTCGTCCTTTTCGAGGTCGTCCTTGAGCGCGGCGATGGCCAGCTCGATCGCTTCGATCGTGCTCGGATCGACCTTGTCGCCATGCTCCTCGATCGCCTTTTCGGTCGAGTGGATCAGGCTTTCGGCCTGGTTCCTGGCTTCGACCAGCTCCTTGCGCTTGCGGTCTTCCTCGGCATGTTCCTCGGCGTCCTTGACCATCTTTTCGATGTCTTCCTCGGACAGGCCGCCGGAGGCCTGGATGGTGATCTTCTGCTCCTTGCCGGTGGCCTTGTCCTTGGCCGAGACCGACACGATGCCGTTGGCGTCGATGTCGAAGGTCACCTCGATCTGCGGCATGCCGCGCGGGGCGGGCGGGATGTCCTCGAGGTTGAACTGACCGAGCAGCTTGTTGTCGGCTGCCATTTCGCGCTCGCCCTGGAAGACCCGGATCGTCACCGCGTTCTGGTTGTCCTCGGCGGTGGAGAAGATCTGGCTCTTCTTGGTGGGGATCGTGGTATTGCGGTCGATCAGCCGGGTGAAGACACCGCCCAGGGTCTCGATACCGAGCGAGAGCGGGGTCACGTCGAGCAGCACCACGTCCTTGACGTCGCCCTGGAGCACGCCGGCCTGGATCGCGGCGCCCATGGCGACCACCTCGTCCGGGTTCACGCCCTTGTGCGGCTCCTTGCCGAAGAACTTGGTCACTTCCTCGACCACCTTGGGCATGCGGGTCTGGCCGCCGACGAGGATCACCTCGTCCACGTCGTCCTTGGTGATGCCGGCATCCTTGAGCGCGGCCTGGCAGGGCTTCATGGTGCGCTTGATCAGGTCGCTGACCAGGCTTTCCAGCTTGGCGCGGGTCAGCTTCATGACCATGTGCAGCGGCTGGCCGTCGGAGCCCATGGAGATGAACGGCTGGTTGATCTCGGTCTGGGCGGCGCTGGAGAGCTCGATCTTGGCCTTTTCGGCGGCTTCCTTCAGGCGCTGCAGGGCGATCTTGTCCTTGGACAGGTCAACGCCGTGCTCCTTCTTGAACTCGTCGGCCAGGTACTGGACGATGCGCATGTCGAAGTCTTCGCCGCCGAGGAAGGTGTCGCCATTGGTGGACTTCACCTCGAACAGGCCGTCGTCGATCTCCAGGATGGTCACGTCGAAGGTGCCGCCGCCGAGGTCATAGACGGCGATGGTCTTGCTGTCCTTCTTGTCGAGCCCGTAGGCCAGCGCGGCGGCGGTGGGCTCGTTGATGATGCGCAGCACTTCGAGGCCGGCGATCTTGCCGGCATCCTTGGTGGCCTGGCGCTGGGCGTCGTTGAAATAGGCGGGGACGGTGATCACCGCCTGGGTGACTTCCTCGCCGAGGAAGCTCTCGGCGGTCTCTTTCATCTTCTGCAGGATGAAGGCGGAAATCTGGCTGGGCGAATATTTCTCCCCATTCACCTCCACCCAGGCGTCGCCATTGCCGCCATCGACGATCTTGTAGGGGACGAGGTGCTTGTCCTTCTCCACGGCGGGGTCGTCGATCTTGCGGCCGATCAGGCGCTTGACGGCGAAGATGGTGTTGTCCGGGTTGGTGACGGCTTGCCGCTTGGCGGGCATGCCGACCAGGCGCTCGCCGTCCTTGAAGGCGACGATCGAAGGGGTCGTGCGCGTGCCTTCGGCGTTTTCGATGACCCGCGGCTTGGAGCCGTCCATGATGGCAACACAGGAGTTGGTGGTGCCAAGGTCGATGCCAATGACTTTTGCCATTCTCTATTCCTCTCTTTTGGCGATGTTCGGGAGACCGACCCCGAAAGCACCGGTCTCCGATCCCAGATTTGCGCCGGGCCGGCTTACGCATCCCGGCTTCCCGGCGTATATAGGAAGCGTCCTTGCCAGCCGCAAGCACCTGAAAGCGGCGGGGCGGGGAAAAAGCGAGTCATTTTCAGGGTTTTGGCAATGATCGGTAAGGAAAGTCCGCCCCGGTCGGATGTGACGCTGGGAGGGGTGCGGATTTTCAAGAGGTTTCTGGGGCGGAAGGCGCAGGAAGCGCTGGTCCGGCAGGTGCGCGAGGTGGTCGCCGCGGCGCCGCTGTTTTCGCCGCTGACGCCGGGAGGGCGGCGGATGTCGGTGCGGATGACCAGTGCCGGGGCGTTCGGATGGTATTCCGATGCGCGGGGTTATCGCTACATCCCGCGCCATCCGTCCGGGCGCCCCTGGCCGCCGATCCCGCCGCTGGCGCTGAGAGTCTGGCAGGAGCTTGCGCCCGGCGCCCGGGCGCCGGAGAGCTGTCTGGTGAATTTCTACGGCGAGGGCGCGCGGATGGGGATGCACCAGGACCGCGACGAGGCGGATTTCTCCCAGCCGGTCCTGTCGATTTCGCTGGGCGATGACGGGCTGTTCCGGGTCGGCGGTACGCGGCGGGGCGGGCGCACGGTATCGCATTGGCTGCGTTCGGGAGATGTTGCGTTGATCGGCGGCAGGGCCAGGTTGGCCTTTCACGGGGTGGACCGGATCCGCTTCGCCTCATCGACCCTGCTCGGCGAAGGCGGGCGGCTGAACCTGACCCTGCGGGTAGTGACGTGAACAGGTGCTCCCTGCTGGCTGGCGGTGCTATCGGGAGGGTGACTCGCGGGTCTGCATCAGATGCTCGAGCAGGGCTTCGGTGCGCGCGTCGTGCTGTTGGTCGGCGTTCTCCGCCGCCTCGGCCATGGCCTGAAGCTCCTCCGCCGTGAAGGCGCGTGGTGCGGGGCCCTCCAGCCAGTGCTGCAGATAGACATCGGGATCGGTGCGCGCAGGGCCGGGCTCTTCGCCGAGATAGAGATTGCCGAAAGCGCGCACTGGCGTGCCGCCTTCATAATTGCCCTCATATATGAACGTCCGGGCGTTCTCCGGGACATGAACCTGCGTCGTGATGGGCGCGGCCAGGAGTTCGAACGGCTCGCCGAACAGGCCCGAGACATGCATGCCGATGGTCGCCGCCCCGGTCGAGCGGCTTTGCGTTCCGCCATTGGAAAAGCCCCAGAAGGTGAGGTGCTCGGCCGGCCAGGCGGTGGGTGTGAGCTGAA
>JALWJU010000215.1 GCA_026997055.1 Paracoccaceae bacterium
CGCCGGCGCAGCGCCCGGTGCAGACCACCAGCGACCTGCCGGGCTTCTGGCGCACGGGTTACGGGGATGTGCGCAAGGATATGCGCGGACGCTATCCGAAACATCCCTGGCCGGAAGATCCGGCCGCGGCTGCGCCAGCCACCGGCCCCGGACGGCGTTCCTGAGGGTTCGCAGGGGCTGCTGGCGGGCCCTTCCGGCCTTCTTCCCCCTTTCCCGCGCCGGCTCCCCGCGCCGGCGCGGCCCGGCCGGGATGCTCAGAAGCGCGCCGGATCGGCCGGGTAGATGCCCAGTATCTCGATATGGTTGGTGAAATAGTCGAGCTCCTCCAGCGCCCGGCGCACGCCCGGATCTTCGGGGTGGCCCTCGATATCGGCATAGAAGCGGGTGGCGGTGAAGGAGCCGTCGATCATGTAGCTTTCCAGCTTGGTCATGTTCACGCCATTGGTGGCAAAGCCGCCGAGCGCCTTGTAGAGGGCGGCGGGGATGTTGCGCACTTCGAAGACGAAGGTGGTGATCATGCCGTGGCTGCCGCGCCGGCGCCGGTCCAGCTCCCTGCCCATGATGACGAAGCGGGTGGTGTTGTGGCCGTGATCCTCGATGTCGCTTGCCAGCACGTCGAGCCCGTATATCTCGGCCGCCAGCGCGCTGGCCAGCACCCCCTGATGCCGCGGCCCGCCCGCGGCCAGTTCCGCCGCCGCCCCGGCACTGTCCGCCGCCGCATGGCCACGGATCCCGTGCCGGGCGAGGAATTGCGACGATTGCGGCAGCAGCACAAGGTGGGCGCGCACGTCGGTGATGTCTTCGAGGCGGGCGCCGGGCAGGCCCAGGAGGCAGATGCGCACCCGCACGAAGGCCTCGTCATGGATATGCAGCCCGCTTTCGGGCAGCAGGCGGTGGATATCGGCGACCCGGCCATAGGTGGAATTCTCGATCGGCAGCATGGCCAGTTCCGCCCGCCCTTCGCGCACCGCGCCGATCACCTCTTCGAAGGTTTCGCAGGGCAGCGCGTCCATCTGCGGGCGCGCCTTGCGGCAGGCCTCGTGGCCATAGGCGCCGGGCTCTCCCTGAAAGGCTATTTTCGGTTTCATTTTCACGACTTTCCACCCGTCTGGCCCGCAAAGGGCGTTTGGTCGCGCCTCATACAGCTTGAAAAGTGGTAAGGGAAGCGGTTAGAAGGCGACTGAAATCCAGAGCATACGGAACGCAGCATGTCCAAATCAATGACAACGACCAAAATCGCCGGCGGGGTTCTTTCGGCCCTGCTTGTTTTTCTGCTCGGGAACTGGGCGGCGAAATCCTTCTATTCCACCGCCGGCGGGGGGCATGGCGAGGAGGCTCCGGTGCGCGGCTATGCGGTCATGGTCGAGGAGGCCGACGGCGCGGCCGAGGCCGAGGCCGAGGCGGAAGTTTCGCTGGCCGACCTGCTGGCGGCTGCGGATGCCCAGAAGGGGGAGAAGCTGTTTGGCAAGTGCAAGGCCTGCCACAAGCTGGAGGATGGCAAGAACGGGGTCGGCCCGCACCTGTTCGGCGTGTACGGGCGTGCGGTGGCCTCGGTCGAGGGTTTCGCCTATTCGGCGGCCCTGACCGGGATCGAAGGCAGCTGGACGGCGGAGGCGCTGTTTGCCTGGCTGGAAAATCCGAAGGCCTTTGCCCCCGGCAACAAGATGAATTTCAAGGGCCTGCCCAAGGAAACCGACCGGGCCAACATGATCGCCTACCTGGCGACCATCGGCGGGGACGGGCTCGACCTGAGCGGCATGGAGGGCGCGGCGGCGCCGGGCGAAGCGCCCGCGGCCATGCAGGAAGAGGCAGCGCCGGCAACCGAGACCGCCGAGGCGCCGGCAGCCGGGGCAGCCGAGGCGCCGGCAAGCGAATCGACCGAAGCGCCGGCGGCCGAGACCGCTGCCGCCGATGCGGCCCCTGCGGCCGGGGAAGCCGCGCAGGAGGCCGGGAATGCCGGCGCGCAAACCGCCGACGCAGCCGCGCCCGCGGCCGAAGAGGCGGAGGCCCCCGCGCCCGCCGCCGAGCAGACCGCCCTGGCCGGCGATCCTGAAGCCGGCGCCAAGGTGTTCCGCAAGTGCAAGGCCTGCCACGCGGTGGAGCCGGGCACGAACAAGGTCGGCCCGTCGCTGTTCGGCGTTGTCGGTGCCGAGGTCGCGTCGGTCGAGGGCTTCGGCTATTCCGCCGCGATGAAGGCGCTGGGCGGCAGCTGGACCCCTGAGCGCCTGGCCGAATTCCTGGCCAAGCCCAAGGACATGGTGCCGGGCACGAAGATGAGCTTTGCCGGCCTGCGCAAGGAAGCCGACCGCGAAAACATCATCGCCTATCTGGCGACGCTGAAATAGGGAAACAAGCCTTCGGGCTGGGCAGGAGGGCCGTCCGCGGGGCGGCCCTTTTCGCTGGTCGTCTGGCGGGCGCTTGGCAAGGCGGAGGCGTGCTGGTAGGTGCAGCGGCACAAGGGCCATGACCGGCAGCGGAGGAAGGCGGATGCGCACGGAGCAGCTTTCAGGCGATGCGGCGGGCCTCGCCCGGGCCGGGACCCTGCTGGCCGGGGGCGCGCTGGTGGCCTTCCCGACCGAGACCGTTTACGGGCTGGGGGCGGATGCACGAAACGGCCGCGCCGTGGCGCGCATCTACGAGGTCAAGGGGCGCCCCGTCTTCAACCCGCTGATCGTGCATGTAGCTTCGCTCGAGGCGGCGCGTGCCATTGCCCGCTTCGACGAGACCGCCGAGCGCCTGGCCGAGGTCTTCTGGCCCGGCGCGCTGACCCTGGTCCTGCCGCTCAGACCGGAGGCCGGCCTGTCGCCGCTGGTCACGGCGGGGCTTGAGACCGTCGCCCTGCGCCTGCCGCAATCGCCGCTGGCGCGTGCCTTGCTGGCCGAGGCGGGCTGCCCCGTCGCCGCCCCGTCGGCCAACCCGTCCGGGCGGCTCAGTCCGACGACGGCGGCACATGTGCTGGCCGGGCTTGGCGGGCGCATCGAGGCGCTGCTCGATGGGGGCCCGGCACCGGTCGGGGTCGAGAGCACCATTGTCGGGCTGCACCCGGCCCCGGCCCTGCTGCGCCCCGGGGGCGTGCCGGCCGAAGCGGTGGAGGCCTGCCTCGGCCAGCCCCTTCACCCCCCGCAGCCCGGCGAAAAGCCCAGTTCGCCGGGGCAGCTCGCCTCGCATTACGCGCCGCGCGCCCGCCTGCGGCTGAATGTCACCGCGCCACGCCCCGGGGAGCGGCTGCTGGGCTTCGGCCCGACCGGGGGGGCGGCGCTGAACCTGTCGCCCTCGGGGGATCTGCGCGAGGCGGCGGCCAACCTGTTCGGCCATCTGCATCTGCTGGACCGGGAAGAAGGGCCGATTGCGGTCTCGCCGATCCCGGAGGCGGGGCTGGGCCGGGCGATAAACGACCGCCTGCGCCGGGCGGCGGCCCCGCGCGGCTGATGCGGCAGATTCCGGCGCGGCGGAAGCTCTGCGAAGGTCTGCCGTCTCCGCCCGCGGCTCAGGCGTGCCCGCCCGTGCCTGCCAGCGCCAGCGGGCTGATGCCGAGCCTGGCCAGAGCGGCTTCCCATTTGTCGGCATTGGCGGTTTCGAAGACGATGTCCTGGTCCGCCTCGGCGGTCAGCCAGGCGTTTTCCCGAAGCTCGCCTTCCAGCTGCCCGGGGCCCCAGCCGGCATATCCCAGCGCCGGCAGGCAGGCGCGGGGGCCGTGCCCCCTGGCGATATCCTCCAGCACCTCCCGGGTGGCGGTCATGGCGAAGGCATCGCTCACCCTCAGGGTGCCGCTGTCGATCCCGTATTCGCCCGAATGCAGCACGAAGCCCCGGCCCATCTCCACCGGCCCGCCGTAGAATATGGGCTGGCGGGAGGTTTCTTCCCCGCCCGGGATGCCCAGCTGCTGCAACAGGTCGCCGAGGCTGATGTCGCTGGCCGGCTTGTTTACCACCAGTCCCATCGCCCCCTCGGGGGAATGGGCGCAGATGAAGACCACCGAGTGATCGAATCGCGGGTCCAGCATCCCGGGCATGGCGATCAGCAGCTTGCCGGTGAGATTCGTGCTCGCGTTTTCCATACCGTTAAACTTGGGGCGGGCGGTGCGATTTGCAAGGGGCGCGGGGCGGCAGGCGGAAGAGGCCGGGGCTATCGGGCATTGAAGGTGAAAAGCGCCACCCCGTTCAGCCGGTAGCCGTCGATCAGGGCTCTTGCCCGTCCGCTGGTCAGCCACTCCTCGAGTCGGGCGGTCCTTGCGGCATCGACATGGGCAAAGCGCGCCGGGTTGACCGGCAGGAAGGCATATTGGTTGAACAGCGCCGCATCGCCGGAAAAGAGGATCTCCAGCGCGCCCTTGTTGCGAAAGGTCAGCCAGCTGGCGCGGTCGGTAAGCACATAGGCATTCAGGCCCGAAGCGATATTGAGGGCGGTTCCCATGCCCGCCCCGACCGCCTTGTACCAGGCCACCGGCCGGGCCTCGGTGCCTATGCCGGCCTCCTGCCACAGTTCAAGCTCGCGCCGGTGGGTGCCGCTGTCATCGCCCCGGCTGACGAAGGGGGCGCGGGCTTCGGCGATGCGCCCGAGCGCTCCGGCGGCGCTGTCCGCTTCCCGAATCCCCGCCGGGTCATCGCGCGGGCCGACGAGGACGAAGTCGTTATACATGATTTCGCGCCGATGCGTGGCCACGCCCTCGGCCACCAGCGCCTCTTCCAGGGGGCGGGCGTGGATCATGATCGCATCCACGTCGCCGGCCCGCGCCAGCCCCGCGGCCTGGCCGGTGCCCACCACCAGCATGTCGATCCCGAAGCCCAGATCTGCCTGCGCTGCCGGCAGCAGCACCGCCGCCAGGCCCGAATTGCGAAAGGTGGTGGTGACTGCCCAGCGCAGATTGCCGGCCTGCGCCGGCAGGGCGGCGAGCAGCAGGAGCAGAGCCGGAAGGCAGCGCCGCGCGCCCCTCACCGGACGATCTCCCCATTGAGAAAGGCCCGGGCCTCTCCGGTCCGGGGCGCCTCGAAAAACCGCCCTGCGGGGCCGGATTCGTGGATCTTCCCGTGGATGACGAACAGGACCTCGTCGGCAAGCCGCCGGGCCTGGCCGAGGTCATGGGTGGTCATGACGATGCGCGTGCCCTCCCGCCGGGCCGCCTGCAGGATCTCCTCGATCGCATGGGTCGCGGCGCCGTCGAGATTGGCACAGGGCTCGTCCAGCAGCAGGAGTTCCGGCTCGCGCACCAGCGCGCGCGCCAGTGCCAGCTTCTGGCGCTCGCCGCCCGAAAGGCCGCGCGCCGGGTGGTCGCCCAGCGCGGCGAGACCCACCCGCTCGAGCCAGTGCGCCGCCCGGGCGCGTGCCGCCGTCCTGCCCAGGCCATGCAGGCGCAGGGGATAGGCGAGATTTTCCAGCACCGAGCGGCGCAGCATTACCGGGGTCTGGAAGACGAAGCCCTGGCGCGTCCGCAGCCCCTCCGGCGC
>JALWJU010000216.1 GCA_026997055.1 Paracoccaceae bacterium
TTTCACCGCGATACGCGCGACACGCTGTTCGAGGCCGGGCGGCTGACCATCACGCTGATGTTCATCATCGCGAATGCGCTGATCCTCAAGCATGTGCTGACCGACGAGCAGATCCCCCAGAGCATCGCCAATGCGATGCTGAGCGCGGGGTTCGGCAAGATCATGTTCCTCGTGGTGGTCAACGTGATCCTGCTGATCGGCGGGCAGTTCATGGAGCCTTCGGGGCTGATCGTGATCGTGGCGCCGCTGGTCTTTCCCATCGCCATCGAACTGGGGGTGGATCCGATCCACCTCGGCATCATCATGGTGGTGAACATGGAGATCGGCATGATCACCCCGCCGGTGGGGCTCAATCTGTTCGTGACCTCCGGCGTCGCGGGCATGCCGATGATGAAGGTGGTGCGCGCGGCGCTTCCTTTCCTTGCGGTGCTGATGGTGTTCCTGATCATGATCACCTACATTCCCTTCCTCTCCACCTGGCTGCCGAACACGCTGATGGGGCCGGAGATCATCACCAGGTGATTTCGCCGGGCTGGCGCCTGGCGGCCGGGGCGCTCTTTACGGAAAAACCGCTTTTGCGAGGGGCCGCTGCCCCCTCGCGCTCCCCCGGGATATTTGCGGAAGCATGAGGGCTTTAACTTTTCCTTCACGGGGCGTAGGGCAGGATGCAGAAACCATCGGAGGGCGGCGCATGGGCGGTTGGGCGGAGTATATCGGGGCGTTTTTCGCATTCTTCGTCTCGCACCGGCTGCTGGCGCTGCCCCGGATCAAGGGACCGATCAGCGCGCTGCTGGGGGCGGGGGGGTTTACCGCCGCCTATTCGGCCCTGTCGGCGCTGCTGCTGACCTGGATCATCGTCGCCGCCGGGCGCGCGCCCCATGTGGAGCTCTGGGTGCAGAGGCCGTGGATGAACCATGCCGCCCTGGTGCTGATGGCCCTTGCCACGCTGATCTTCGCCCTGGCGCTGGGGCGGCCCAATCCGCTCTCCTTCGGCGGGCTGGGAGATGCGCGTTTCGACCCGGACCGTCCCGGGCTGATCGGCTGGATGCGCCACCCGCTGCTGGTGGTGCTGGGCCTGTGGTCGCTGGCCCATATTCTGCCCAACGGGGATCTTGCCCATGCGCTGATGTTCGCCCAGTTCCTGCTCTTTGCCATCATCGGCACCAGGATCATCGACCGGCGCCGGCAGCGGCTTCTGGGGATGAGAGAGTGGCAGCGTCTGGCAGCCACCCGCCGGCGTCTGGAGCCGAGCCTGAACGGGCTGGTGCGCCTGCTGGCGGCGGCGGTGCTCTATGCGGTGCTGCTGTGGCTGCATCAGCCGGTGATCGGGGTCGATCCGCTGGCGCTGTGAGCGCGGGCCGGGGCGCGCAGGGTGCTTCGGAGGTCGTGGCGGGCGACCCTGGCAGTATTGCTTCAGGCGCTTCGGAGTCGAAAAAATGTCTCCAGAAATCCTCCGGGCCTATTGACAGGTTGACGCATCCTATTCACCCTGCCGAAATGCGGTCGGGAGATTCCGCCGGAGGCGGGCGCAGACGGCCGGCAGTCCGGGTCTGGGAGGGACAGGGCCACAGGGGAGCACAGGGGCACATGCACGGGACCAGAGCGGCGCCGTCCTTCGGGCCTGTCAGTATCCGGGTGCTGTCATTCGTCACCTGCCAGGCACGCAAATGGCCGCCCTGGGCTCCGGGCCGTGCGGCAAGGTCCGAAAGGGACAACCGAGAAGGACAACAAGGAGAGGAAAAGACATGAGATCAATTTTTTATTCGGGCGTGGCGCTGATCGCGCTTGCCGGGGGAGCCGTGGCCGGCTGTCCGGCAATCACGGTCGCCGACATGCAGGGCGTGGCGCCCGGCGCCTACCCGCAGCAATACGAACTGAGCGAATTCGAGGCCGCGGCCGGCTGCACGATGGAGTTTTCCTCGCGCGCCGATGACGTGATCGCCAGGTACAATGCCATGATCCAGGGCAACCCGGAGCTGCCGCCGCTTTCGGAGCGCCTGCCCAAGGAGCCGCTGGTGGTGGTACCCTATGAGTCCATCGGCAGCTATGGCGGTACGCTCGACATCATCTCCAATGCCACCGAGGCCGGTACTTCGGACATGATGTCGATCCGCCACGTCAATCTGGTGCGCTATTCGGACGACCTGGAGACCATCGTCCCCAATGTCGCCAAGGGCTGGAAGTGGAACGACGACTATACCGAGCTGACCTTCTACCTGCGCGAGGGCCACAAGTGGTCGGACGGCGAGCCCTTCACCTCCGCCGACGTGAAGTTCTGGCATGACAACCTGATGCTGGACGAAAACGTCATCGCCTCGACCAAGGATTACGTCCTGGTCGGCGGCGAGCGCATGACGGTGGAGACCCCGGACCCCTACACGGTGGTCTTCAAGCTCCCCGCGCCCAAGCCGGGCCTCTTGAGCCATTTCGCCAATCACTACGCGCAGGCCTTCCAGCCCAAGCATCTGCTGGGCAAGTACCATCCGGCGATCAACCCGGATGCGGATGCCGAAGCGCAGAAGATCGGCTTCGAGACCGGCTACGACGTGATCAAGGCCTATTACGGCAATTCCGACTGGATGGATACGCCGACGCCGATGCTGGCCAACCCGGACAAGGTGGCGAACATGCCCTTTGCCGCCGCGCCGACGCTGGAGAGCCACATCGTGATCCGCGAGAGCACCGAAGGCCGGCATTTCGTGCCGAACCCCTATTACTTCAAGGTGGACACGGCCGGCAACCAGCTGCCCTATATCGACGAGCAGGACGAAACCTTCGTCACCGAGACCGAGGTGCGCGTGCTCAAGCTGATCAATGGCGAGGTCGATTACAAGACCCAGTCGCTGCAGCTCGACATGGCGCCGATCCTGCTGGAAAACCAGGAGAAGGGCGACTACACCATCTGGCTGAAGCCGAAGATCTCCTTCCCCACCTTCTCCTTCAACGTCACCGACGAGGATCTCGAGAAGCGTGAATTGTTCAACAATCTCGCCTTCCGCGAGGCCATGTCGGTCGCCATCAACCGCGAGGAGATCAACGAGGTCGCCTATTTCGGCATGGGTCAGGTGCAGCAATATGTGGCCTTCTCGCCGACCCCGGGCTTCATCGGCGACGACCTGCTGCAATACAAGACCGAATACGACCCGGAAGGCGCGAAGGCGACTCTCGACGGGATCGGCTTCACCGACCGCGACGGCGACGGCTGGCGCGACCTGCCCTCGGGCAAGCCTCTGGTGCTGAACATCCAGTTCGCCACCCAGGGCATGTCGGCCAAGGTGGCCGAACTGGTCGCCCAGCACTGGTCCGATGTGGGGGTGAAGACGACGGTGAAGGAAATCACCGCCGACGAGTACCGCTCCGCCCAGTCGGCCAATTCGCTGAGCGTCGGCGCCTGGGAGAAGAGCCAGCCGCTGGCGGTGATCCTGGGCAACAACGAGCTCTTCGTGCCGCCGTTCGAGAACTATTTCGCCCACCGGACGGGCATGCTCTGGGCCGAATATGTGGAGAGCAACGGCGAGCGCGGCGTCGAGCCGCCGGCCTGGGTCAACGACTCGATCGCCGACATCGCCGCCTTCCAGTCGGCCACCCCCGGCTCCGAGGAGCAGGCCGAGATCGGCCGGCGCATGGTCGAGCGCATGACCCGGGAGCTGCTGTTCATCGGCACCGTGAAGGCCGTGTCGCCGGTCTTCCACCGCAATGCGCTGAAGAACGTGCCCGAGTTCAAGACCGCGTCCTACGATTACTACTGGGCCTACCCCTACCGGGGCGACCAGTGGTGGCTGGACGAATGAGCCGGAACGGCTGATCAGACATTGCCGCGGGCGGGGCGCCCTGCCCGCGGCTCCCGGAAAGCCGGTCCGGTGACAGGCCGTCGGACCGGAGCGCCGGGACACCGAACACAACGCCGGTCACGGGGCAAACCCGGACATCCCGGGGGGGGAGCATGCTTCAGTTCGCCAGATTCACCGCAACGCGCGCCGCCCTGGCGGTGCTGACGCTGCTGCTGGTTTCCTTCATCGTCTTTTCCCTGATGGAACTGGTGCCCGGCGACTGCGCCGAGCGCTACATCGCCTTCAAGAATACCCAGGGTGCGGTCATCACCACCGCCGATATCGAGGCCGAGCGCGTCCGTCTGGGGCTGGACCGGCCCTATGTGGAGCGCTGGGTGAAATGGGTCTGGAACGCCTTCCAGGGCGATTTCGGAGACAGCTGCATCCTGCGTCTCAATATCAGCCAGCTTCTGGGCGACAAGTTCAAGATCAGCCTCGGGCTCAGCCTCGCGGCGCTGGTATTCGCCTACATGATCGCCATTCCCGTGGGAATCTACGCGGCGGTATCCAGGAACCGCGTGGTCAACAACCTGCTCAGGCTGGTCTCCTATCTGGGGCTGGCGCTGCCCAATTTCCTGCTGGCGCTGATCATCATGCTGTTTTCCACGGTCTATTTCGGCGAAAGCCTGACCGGGCTGTTCTCCAAGGAGTTTCGCGACGCCGCCTGGTCCTGGGCGAAATTCGTCGATTTCCTGAAGCACGCCTGGCTGCCGATCTTCATCCTCGGCTGGTCGGCGACCGCCTTCGCGATCCAGACCGTGCGCGCGCTGATGAGCGACGAGATCGGCAAGCTCTACGTCACCGCCGCCGAGGCACGCGGAGTGTCGGGCCGCCGCCTGCTGATGCGCTACCCGGCGCGTCACGCTCTTGCGCCGATCATCAATTCCCTGGGCTTCGACCTCAACCGCATCTTCAACGAACTGCCGGTGGTCGCCCTGATCCTGACCCTGACCGAAGCCGGCTCGCTGCTGATCGACGCGCTCGCCAAGTCCAATGACCAGCAACTGGCCGGCGCGATCATCTTCCTGCTCACCGGCTCCATCGTCACCATCAACTTCGTCACCGACATCCTGCTGGCCATCATGGACCCGCGGGTTCGCAAGTCGATCCTGAGGTAACGCCATGAGCGAACGGACCGCCGCCGCCCCTTCCCCCTCCGCCGCCGACCAGAAGGCCAAGGAAGCCTATTTCACCGCTTCCCAGCGCCAGCTGATCTGGCAGCGCTTCAAGAAGAACAAATCGGCGCTGATCGGCGCCTGGGTGCTGATCGTGCTGATCCTGTCGGGGATCTTTTCGCCCTTCCTCACCCCCTATGACCCGACCATCGCCGGGCGTGACAAGGAGTACATGAACGGTCCCCCCGAGATCCCGCGCTTCTGCGACGAAAACGGCTGCTCGCTCAGGCCCTTCATCTATACCACCGTGCGCGAACGCTCGATCCAGACCAACTTCCGCTGGGTGACCACGGTCAAGACCGGGCTCGAGGACCGCCGCTACCTGCAATTCTTCGTCGAGGGCTCCGAATACAAGCTCTTCGGCATGACCTTCAACACCCACCTGTTCGGGGTGGACAAGG
>JALWJU010000217.1 GCA_026997055.1 Paracoccaceae bacterium
AATGCGCTCCAGAAGCTCCCTGCCCAGGGCCCTGTTTACCGCCCTGTGGCGCTCGATGCGCGACATGTCGGCAAAGACCGGCGCGCTGATGACGACGCGAAAATGACTCTCCCCGTCGCTGTAGCCCGCATGTCCGCGATGCTTCTCGCTCTCGTTGACCACCTCCAGAAACCGCGGCGCAAAAGCCGCCTCGAGCCTTGCGCGAATTTCCTCTGCCTTGCTCATTTTTTCGCCCTTCCCCTTTTATCGGCGCGAAAAACATCTAAACTCCACCGTCCGAGTCGAAAAGAGGCGCAAGGGCGCAGATAGAGGCGCAGATGAAGAAAGAAGATCCCTTCGGGTTTGACATTTCCGTATCCGCCGCCAAGAAGAAGAAACCCCGCGGCAGGCGCGGCATGTCCGGCGCTTTCGAAACCTCCCAGCGCCAGTGCGAGCACGAAGGCTGCGAAGAGCGCGGCCAGTACCGCGCGCCCCGTTCGCCCGACCACCTCGACGAATTCAAGTGGTTCTGCAAGACCCATGTGCGCGAATACAACCTCAAGTGGAACTACTTCGAAACCGCCAGCGAAGAGGAAATCGCCGAACAGCAGAGCAAGGACCGCGTCTGGGAGCGCGAAACCCGCCCATTCGGCTCGCGCGACGAAGCCCGCGCCTGGGCCCGCCTCGGGGTCGACGACCCCCACCAGGTCCTGGGCGAAAAGGCCACCCGCAATCCCGGCAAATCCGTCACCGGCAGTCGCAAGCTGCCCCCTACCGAGCGACGCGCCCTCGAAATCCTCGACGCAAAGGATCACTGGACAAGGACAGAGGTGCGCAAGGCCTACAAGGCCCTGATCAAGATCCTGCACCCGGACATGAACGGCGGCGACCGCAGCCACGAAGAACAGCTCCAGGAAGTGGTCTGGGCCTGGGAGCAGATCAAGACCAGCCGTCACTTCAGGGACTGAGCCGCCCGCACACCCCTTTCATCTTTCCCGAAATACTCCCGCCGGAGGCACGATTTTTCTGCGAAAAATCGCCCCCCACGCACGCCCTCCCGCCGGGCAGAATCCCGGCGCAGCGAGGCCGCGAAACCGCGAGACTTTCACCGCGCTTCGCTCCGCCACGGGAGCGCGCCGGGGGATCAGGCGTCTTCGAGCAGGCCTTTCTCGGCCGCCAGTTCGCGCATCCTCGCCTGCAGCTTTTCAAAGGCGCGCACCTCGATCTGACGGATTCGCTCGCGGCTCACCCCATAGGTGGCGGCCAGTTCCTCGAGCGTCTCGGCGGGCTCGCTCAGACGGCGCTTGGTCAGGATGTCCTGCTCGCGCTCATTGAGCGCATCCATCGCCTGCACCAGCAGGGCGCGGCGTACCTCCAGCTCATCCCTCTCGGCGTAATCCCCGGCCTGGTCGGCATTCTCGTCCTCCAGCCAGTCCTGCCACTGCATGGCGCTTTCGCCATCGGCCGAAACCGTGGCATTGAGCGAAGCGTCGGCCCCGGACATGCGCCGGTTCATCGAGATCACCTCTTCTTCGCTCACGTTGAGGTCGCTGGCGATCTGCTTCACGTTTTCCGGGCGCAGGTCGCCCTCTTCCAGCGCGCCGATGCGCGCCTTGGCCTTGCGCAGGTTGAAAAAAAGCTTCTTCTGGGCGCTGGTAGTGCCGAGCTTGACCAGCGACCACGAGCGCAGGATGTATTCCTGGATCGCGGCGCGGATCCACCACATGGCATAGGTGGCCAGGCGAAAGCCCTTTTCCGGGTCGAACCGCTTGACCGCCTGCATCAGCCCCACATTGGCCTCGCTGATCACCTCGGCCTGGGGCAGGCCATAGCCGCGATAGCCCATGGCGATCTTGGCCGCGAGCCGCAGATGGCTGGTGACCAGCTTGTGCGCGGCCTCGGTATCCTGGTGATCCACCCAGCGCTTGGCCAGCATGTATTCCTCTTCCGGCTCCAGCATGGGAAACTTGCGGATCTCCTGCAAATACCGGTTCAGCCCGCCTTCCGGGGTGGGGACGGGCAGGTTCTTGTAATTGCTCAAGGCATTTCTCCCATGTCTTTCCGGCATGTCTTTCCGGCCCGATGTTACAGTCATTAACATTCATATGACCCGAATCCGGCGCATTTCAAGTTCTGCCCCGAAATTCCTGACACTTTATGAACGCCTTCCTCCCCGGATAGAAGACCCGGCGGGCGAATTCACGCCATTGTGCGCGTGTTCGTGCCGCCCGCTTTGCCCGGTCACCTCCCCGCCCGGCGCCCGCTACCGCTTCCCGCCGCTAGCGTCCCGCGCCGAGCGCCTCGATCAGCGCCGCCATGTCCGCCGGCAGCGGCGCTTCGAAACGCATCTCCTCGCCGCTTTGCGGGTGGACAAAGCCCAGCACCGCCGCATGCAGCGCCTGGCGGGGAAAGCTCCGCGCGGCCTCCGCCGCCTCCTCGCCCACCGCCCTGGCCGAGAGCCGGCGCCGCCCGCCATAGGTCCTGTCGCCGATCAGCCCGTGGCCGGCATGGGCCATGTGCACGCGGATCTGGTGCGTGCGCCCGGTCTCGAGCCAGCAGGTGACCAGCGCGGCCTGGGCGGGCGTGCCGAAGCGCCGCTCGACCCGCGCCCGCGTCACCGCGTGGCGACCGCCATTGAACAGCACCGCCTGGCGCTGGCGGTCGGTGCGGTGGCGGGCAAGCCCGCTGGTGATGCGCAGCACGTTGCCGGGCTCGAAGCTCACCCCGCGCACCCCCTTCAGGCGCGGATCGCCCTGATCGGGCGCCCCATGCACCAGAGCGCGGTATTCGCGCACCACGCTGTGGGCGGCGAACTGCGCCGCCAGCGCCTGATGCGCCGCATCGGTCCTGGCCACCACGAGGAGGCCCGACGTGTCCTTGTCGATCCGGTGCACGATGCCCGGCCGCGCCAGCCCGCCCATGCCCGAAAGCGCGTCGGCGAAATGGGCCAGCAGCCCGTTGACCAGCGTGCCCGAGGGGCTGCCCGGCGCCGGGTGCACCACAAGGCCTGCGGGCTTGTTCACCACCACGAGGCTCTCGTCCTCATACACGATGTCGAGCGGCATCGGCTCGGGGGCGATATGGCTCTCGGCGACTTCCGGCAGCGCCACCTCATAGACCTCGCCCGCCTGCACCCGGGCGCGCTGGCTGGTCACCGCCTCGCCCGCCCGCGTCACCGCCCCGGCGCCGATCAGTGCGGCGAGGCGCGCGCGCGAAAGCCCCAGCCCCTCTGGCACATCGCGCGCCAGCGCCTTATCAAGGCGGGGGGGCGGGTTTTCCCCGATCACCACCTGCACGGTTTTCGCTGAGGACGACATGAACACAACTCCCGACGAGGCCCCCGATCCGGGGCTGCTGCGTTTTCTCAGGATCCTGGTCTTTTCCCTGGCGGGGACCATGATCATCGGCCTGATAGTGCTTGTGGGGCTGTTTGTCATGCGTTTCCCGCCCGCTCCGGGCGCGCCGGGCGCCTTTCCGGCCGAAATCGCCCTGCCCGCGGGCGAAAAAGCCGCGGCGCTGACCCGCGGCCCGGACTGGCTGGCGGTGGTGACCGAAAGCGGCCGGCTGCTGGTCTTCAGCCCCGACGGGGCGCGACTGCTGCAGGAAGTGCGCATCGCCACGCAAGGACAATGACTGGCTGAAGACGTGAACGGGCAAGCCGCAGCGGGAGTGGTACCGCCTCCCCGGCTCGAACGGGGGACCTCTAGATCCACAATCTAGCGCTCTAACCAACTGAGCTAAGGCGGCACGCGGCCCGATGTAGCGCCGCTTGCGCGCATATGCAAGTGCCGGGCTTGAAAAATCCGCCCGAGAGAGATAGGCCGGCACGGAACATGAACGGAGACGGCACGGAGACGGCGATGGGGATCAATTCTCAGAGCGACGAAAGCGCCAATCTGCAGATCGGGCCGACGACGATGGGCATGGTGCGCCTGTTCGTCGAAGGCGCGGGCATCGAGATTCCGATGGATTTCGAGCCGGACGAAGCCGAGGAAATCGCTGCTGAAATCACCGCCGCCGCCGCCCGCGCCCGGACCATCGCCGAAGGCAGGGGCCGCACGGACAAGGGCCGGGGGAAGGGCTGATCGGCGAGCGGGGTCAGCCCCCGGATGGCAGGCGGTGCCCTGCTCCGGCCTCCGCCGGCGCGCCGGGCGTTTCGCGCAATACCTGCATCACGGCACGCGCCGCCCTGAGCCCCGGCGCCTCGCCCCCGGCTCCAAGGAGTTCCATGGTCCGGCGCATGGCCGCACGTTGGGTCTGCGGTGCCGCCAGCACCTCCAGCATGGCCGGGGCGATCAGTTCGGCGCGGCAATTGCGGCCGATGAATTCGGGCACGGCGCGGCTTTCGCTGACCAGGTTGACGAGGTTGAAGGTATCGGTCAGCAGCAGCCGCTCGAGGATCAGCCGGCTGAGCGGGGCCATGTCATAGGCGACCACCATGGGCGTCTCGTTGGCGGCAAGCTCCAGCGCCACGGTGCCGGAGGTGGCAAGTGCTGCGTCGGCGGCGCGAAAGGCCGCGCGCTTGTCGGCCTGTGCCTCGGGCGGGATCAGCACCGGCGCGCCGGGCCAGCCCCGCACCAGCGCGCGCACCGCCTCCATCAGCCCCGGCGCCACCGGCACCACCACCCGCAGGCCGGGGCGCGCGGCGGCGATCTCGCCGAGCGCCGCCCCGAGGCGCGGGCCGAGCCGGGCGATCTCACCCCTGCGCGAGCCCGGCAGCACCAAGAGCATCTCGCGCCCTTCCAGCCCGTGGGCGGCGCGAAAGGCGCGCGCCTCCGCCGCGCTGGCCCGCGCCTCTGCCACCACCGGATGGCCGACGAAGCTGGCCCCCATCCCCGCCGCGCGCATCAGCTCCGGCTCGAACGGCAGCAGCGTCAGCACATGATCGACCAGCGGCGCCATCTTCGCCGCCCGCCCGGGCCGCCATGCCCAGACCGAGGGCGCCACGTAATGCACCACCGGCGCGCGCGATGCGGCGCGAAAGAGCCGCGCGAGGCGCAGGCAGAAATCGGGGCTGTCGATGGTCACCAGCACGTCCGGGGCGAAGTCGAGCGCCGCGCGCGCGCTCTCGCGGATGCGCCGCTTGAGGTGAAAGTATTTCGGCGCGATCTCGACGATTCCCATCAGGCTCAGCTCCTGCATGTCGAACAGGCTTTCGAGCCCCTGCGCCTGCATCTCGACCCCGCCGATCCCGGCGAATTCCACCTCCGGCACCAGCGCCCTGAGCCCGGCCATCAGCGCCGCGCCGAGCCTGTCGCCCGAGGCCTCCCCGGCGACGAGAAAGACCCTGAGCGCGCCCCCCGCCATCAGCGTGCAAACAGAAACAGGTCGTGTTCCTCGACCAGCCGGCGCACCTCGTCCTGATGCAGGACCAGTACCCCGTCGGCGGCGATGAACA
>JALWJU010000218.1 GCA_026997055.1 Paracoccaceae bacterium
TCGTGAACGCGCTCTACGCGGTCTACGAAGAGGGCGACGCGGGCTTCCAGCAGAAATATCTCGACATGCTCAGCGCCGGCGGCTCCAAACACCACAAGGACCTGCTCGCCCCCTTCGGCCTCGACGCAACCGACCCGGCCTTCTGGGACAAGGGCCTTGGCATGATCGCGGGGATGATTGATGAGCTGGAGGCGATGGAGGGGTGAGAGACCTTTGCTTGTGCAGTCCGCCACCTATTGGCCAACAGTCGAACCGGAAGGAGATATTACATGACACCCTTTCTTGAGAAAGTCCTGAACAATGAAGAAGTTCGCAATGCGGTTTCGAAACGTGATGATGTCGTAAACCGTTTTGGCCCCCTCTTTCGCAATCCTTCAAAACTGACAAAACAGGACTATCTGGATTTCCTTGACATCAAACATAATCATCACTGGTCTCACCTGTATCGTAAAGGAAAACCTGCAGCGGAAGACATGGATAACTTGAGAAATGCCATCACACTTCTTATAGACGAAAGCCTTCCACTGGCAGAAAGGTATGATGCCGCGAAGCGTATGCTCCCCGGTGTGGGAAAGGCGACAGCAACTCCCATGCTTCTTCTTGCTCACCCTGATCGCTATGGGGTTTGGAACGGGATAAGTGAAAAAGAATTGAAGAAACATCGGGTCTGGCCAACCTTTTCCCCCGGCCTGTCGGAAGGCGAAAAATACGCCATCATCAACGATATTCTCCTTAATATTTCTCAGGAATTAGGAGTTGATTTATGGACATTGGACTCCTGCTGGTGGGTGACAAATAAAAACCCCGGATATCTGCTATTTCACTCCTTGGAGGGAAAACCATCTATTGACCTTCCTCCAGCAGGTGAGGAAATCCCCCATGGCCGCGAGGGCGCAGAGGTCCAAGTCACCTCCAGCCAATATGAGCGCGATCCGAAGTTGCGGCGCGCGTGCGTGGAATACTTTGTGCGACAGGACGGTCAGTTGAAATGTCAGGTCTGTGATCTGGACTTTTCCCAGCGCTATGGCGAAATCGGGCGTGGTTTCATCCATATCCATCACAAGGATCCGTTGGGAGAAGGCCAAGGCGAACGTGAGGTCGATCCGATCCGCGACCTTGTCCCTGTCTGCCCCAATTGCCATGCCATGCTGCACAAGAAGTCCGGCAAGGGGGCCTATACGGTCAAAGAACTCAAGAAGATGATGGAACAGCAGCGCGCCAACCTGGAGGCCTGACCAGTTTTCAAAACGGATCGACCAGCCAGAGGTGATGGAGGGGTAAGCGGGTTCGAACCCGCTTGACAAGGCGTTTCGAAACGCCTTGTCCGCTTGCCGCCCGGGCCAAGCTCGCCTATTGAGGGGGAGCAGTTGCAAGGGGCCTCTGGATGCGCATTCTCCTCACCAATGACGACGGGATCAACGCCCCGGGGCTCGCGGTGCTCGAAGAGATCGCCGCCGCGCTGGCCGGCTCCGATGGCGAGGTCTGGGTGGTGGCGCCGGCCTTCGAGCAATCGGGGGTGGCCCATTGCATCTCCTATACGAAGCCGATGATGGTCAGCCAGTTCGCCGAGCGCCGCTTTGCGCTCGAGGGATCGCCCGCCGATTGCGTGCTTGCGGGCCTGCACGAGATCCTGCCCGCGCGGCCCGACCTGGTGCTTTCCGGCGTCAACAAGGGCAACAATGCGGGCGAGAACACGCTTTATTCCGGCACCATCGGCGCCGCGCTCGAAGCCGCGCTGCAGGGGGTGCGGGCGGTGGCGCTGTCGCAATATCTGGGGCCCGAGAACCGCGCCCTTGACGATGTGTTCGAGGCCGCGCGCGCCCATGGGCTCGGTCTGCTCGGCACCCTGCTCGACCGCGCCCCCTGGGAGGACGGGGCCGATTACCGGCTGTTTTACAGCGTCAATTTCCCCCCCGTGGCGGCGGCGCATGTCAAGGGGATCGAGGCCACCCACCAGGGCTTTCGCCCCGGCACCCATTTCAGCACCGAGCCCTATACCTCGCCCAGCCGGCGGCGCTATCTCTGGATCCGCGGCGGGCCGCAGGACCGCCCGGGCGGGGCGGGCAGCGACGTGGATGCCTGCCTTGCGGGCTACGTCTCGGTCACGCCGATGCGCGCCGACCTGACCGCGCAGGGCGCCGTTGCCGATCTGGCCGCGGCCCTGCGCCAGACCAGGGACGCCGCCCAGTGAAGCCGCCGCCGCATACCCCCCGGGCGAGAAGCGCCGCCACCGGGCCGGCCCCCGCAGAGCGCCCCGCGGAGCACCCGGAGCGCCGCCCCGACAGCGAGGCCGAGCGCAAGATGCAGTTCCTCTTCGCCCTGCGCAAGCGCGGGGTCACCGACAGGCGGGTGCTGGCGGCGATGGAAGAGATCGACCGCGGTCTGTTCCTGCGCGGCCTGTTCGCCGAGCGCGCCTATGAAGACATGCCGCTGCCGATCGCCTGCGGCCAGACCATATCCCAGCCCTCGGTGGTCGGGCTGATGACCCAGGCGCTCGACGTGCCTCCCCGCGCCAAGGTGCTGGAGGTGGGCACCGGCTCCGGCTATCAGGCGGCGATCCTGTCGCGGCTGGCGCGCCGGGTCTATACGCTCGAGCGCCACAAGCGCCTGGTGACCGAGGCCCGCCGCCGCTTCGAGGCGCTGGACCTCACCAATATCACCGCCATCACCGCCGACGGCACCCGCGGCCTGCCCGAGCAGGCGCCGTTTGACCGCATCATCGTCACCGCCGCCGCCGAAGATCCCCCCGGCCCCCTCTTGGCGCAACTGGCAATTGGCGGTATCATGGTGCTGCCGGTAGGCCAGTCCGACCATGTGCAGCGCCTGATCAGGGTGACGCGCGGTGAGGGAGGGTTCGAATATGACGAGCTTTTGCCGGTGCGCTTCGTTCCCCTGCTGGAGGGGATCGGACGGGAATGACGGCTTTGCATGGGCCGGAGGCCGGCGCAGAGACGCCCCTCCGAGAGCCCGAGAATAAAGGGGCCTGAAATAAAGGACCTGAAAACAACAAGGTATCTTGCTGGGCCGACAGGCAGCGGGTGCGACGATCCGCACGCTCAGCGAGGCAGGAACGCCCGGCAAACGGGCAGATATTGAGGAGCATGACATGGCATCCCGAGCATCCCGAGCATCCCGAAACACGCCACTGCCGAACGCTGCACAGCCGGATACGCCGCACTCCCGTCACAGGGCGGGGCGGCGCTGGCGGATGCTGCTGGCGACCCCGGCCCTGCTGGCGCTCGCCGGATGCGAAACCGGCTTCGACCTCGATCTTCGCCACCTGGCCGGCGGCTTCACCACCACATCGGCGGTGCAGGAGCGCCTGAGCGCAGACCGCCCCAGCCCCGACAGCCGCGGCATCATCTCCTATCCCTCCTACCAGGTGGCGGTGGCGAGGCGCGGCGACACCGTTGCCGATCTGGCCCGGCGCGTGGGCACCTCCCCTGCCGAACTGGCCCGCTACAACGGCCTGCCCGTTGACGCCCCCCTGCGCGCCGGCGAACTGGTGGTCCTGCCCGAACGCGTGAGCGAACCCGCAGGCGGGCCGATCACCCCTCCTCCCGGCGCTCCACGCAACAACGACACGATCGAAATCGCCACCCTGGCCGGCACCGCACTGGACCGTGCCGAAGCCTCCGGTTCCGGTGCCGCCGCCACGCTCTCCACCCCGGCCGCCGCCCAGCAGGCGCTGAGCCGCGAAGAGCCGGCCCGCCACCGGGTCAGGCGCGGCGAGACCGCCTATTCCATCGCCCGCGCCTACAATGTTTCGGTGCGTGCGCTCGCCGACTGGAACGGACTCGATTCCTCCCTGACCGTGCGCGAGGGCCAGTTCCTGCTGATCCCGCCCACCGCGACCATCGCCAATGCCCCCGACCCCGTCGAGCCTCCCGGCCAGGGCAGCCGTACCCCGGTACCGCCCAGCGCCGCCGCACCCCTGCCCGACCCCGAGCCCAGCGCCGCCGCTGCCGGTGCGCCACCGGCAGCCGATCTCGGCGCCGCCGCCACTTCCGCCTCGGAGGCCCGCATGGTCCTGCCCACCGAGGGACGCATCATCCGCGCCTATGAACCGGGCAAGACCGACGGCATCGACATCGCCGCCAGTGCCGGCGCCGCGGTGGTCGCCGCCGACGACGGCACCGTGGCCGCGATTACCCGCGACACCGAACAGGTGCCGATCCTGGTCATCCGCCATCCCGGCAACGTGCTGACGGTCTATGCCAATATCGACGGGATAACGGTCGCCAAGGGAGAACGGGTCAGCCGCGGGCAGAAGATCGCCGTGGTGCGTGCGGGCAACCCGGCCTTCCTGCACTTCCAGGTGCGCGAGGGCACCAGAAGCGTCGATCCGGAAGGCTACCTGAACTGAGCGCGTGAGCCAGGGCGCAAATCCCCGCCCGGCGCGGCGCGAGGGAAGCGATTTTTCTGCGAAAAATCGCGCCTCCGGCGGGAGTATTTGGCGAAAGGCGAAAGGGGGCGGACATCTGTCCGCCGGGGCGTTTGCGTCAGGGGGCGCGAATGCCGGAATCGAAATTTCGCTCCGGCGCGCGCAGCACCGAAGCGCCTGCCGTGCTTCCGCTTTCCTTTGCCCTGAGCCCGGACCGGGGCGAAAGCTTCCGTGCTCGGGATTCGTTGCCGGACCGGATCGGGAGCCGTTGCGCCGCTTTCCGCCATTTTTTCTTGCGCGCGGGGGAGCTTGCCGCAATTCTCCCCCCCGAGGAGGCCACCACATGACCAGCTACCGATTCACCGCGCTTGCCGCGACCCTGCCCGCCTCGGTGCCCTTTGTCGGCCCCGAAACGCAGGAGCGCGCCGCCGGACGGGCCTTTGCCGCCCGCCTGGGCGCCAACGAAAACGGCTTCGGCCCCTCGCCCGCCGCCATCGCCGCGATGCAGGAGGCCGCCGGCGAAACCTGGATGTATGGCGACCCGGAGAGCCACGATCTGCGCGCGGCGCTGGCGGATTTTCACCGGATCGGCGCCGAAAACATCATGGTCGGCGAGGGCATAGACGGGCTGCTCGGCTATCTCGTGCGCCTGTTCATCGCCCCGGGCGACCGGGTGGTGACCTCGGCCGGGGCCTATCCGACCTTCAATTATCATGTGGCGGGTTACGGCGGCGAGATCGCCACGGTGCCTTACCGGGAGGATCGCGAGGATCCCGAAGCGCTGATCGGCAAGGCGACCGAGATCGGGGCGAAGCTGATCTACATCGCCAATCCCGACAATCCGATGGGCTCCTGGCACGACGCGAGGGCGATGCAGGCGATGATCGAGGCGGTGCCCGAGGGCGCGCTGCTGGTGCTGGACGAGGCCTATATCGAATTCGCCCCCGAGGGATGCGCACCGGCGCTGGTGGCG
>JALWJU010000219.1 GCA_026997055.1 Paracoccaceae bacterium
GCTCAAGCTGGAACAGTTCGGAAAACAGCGCGCCATCGGCAAAGAATTTCACATGATCGTCACAAAACAGCGCCTCGGTGCCGCGCGCGCTCAGCGATTGCACGCGCGCGAAGGCCTGCTCCGGGTCGGCGCCCGCATCGAGCCCCGGCAGGCCGGTGGGCACCAGCATGCAGCGACAGGGCGGGACATCCTCGCGCCAGACGCGCTCGAGGGCTGCCCATTCCATCTCGAAGTCAAAGATGCCCCAGGCCATATCGGCCACGGTGGTGTGCCCGCCCCGGTGCAGCACCCGATGCAGGAGCTTCAGTCCGGCCCCGAACCAGTCATCGGTGAAGATCAGCGGCTTGAGCGCGGCCACCACCACCATGGCGCCGGTTTCGGAGAACCGCCCCCGTTCGGCGTCGATCTGGCCGTGGCGGGCCATCACCTCGGCGTCGATCTTCAGCATGTCGATGGCGGCATCGTTGAGGATCAGTTCGTGAAACGAGCGGTGCCAGATTGCAATCGGTCGGTTCCGCGAAATGGCGTTCAGGTCGGCGCGGGTGACATCGCCGTGCCACAGGTGGTGATAGCCCCAGGTGACGAAAAGCGGCAGCCGGCCGTCATCACCCGCAAATGCCGCCTTCAGCGCCGCCAGATAGGCCTCGCGCCCGACCGTGGCGGGCACGCGCCTGCCCGGCAGGTTCCACTCGAAAGCGGTGATGAAATGCGCAGGCAGCACGATCGCGCCGATGAAGGGGTGCAGGTGCGGGTCGATGAAACCGGGCAGGATGATCTTGTCCGCGAACCGCTCGTCGATCACATGATCGGCCCCCTCGAGCCAGGGGCGCAGGCTCTCCAGCGTGCCGGCCTCGAGGATGATCCCGTCGCGCACGGCCACGGCGCGGGCCTCGGGGGCGGCTTCGCACATCGTGTGGATGCGCCTTGCGGTGAATACGGTGATGCGCGCCATCGGGTCCCTTTCACGCGCGGGGCCGCAACAGGCCCATCGCCGCCTGCATCAGCATGTCGATCAGGGCCTGGGGCTCCTTCGGAAACATCGCCGCGGCGCCCAGGCGGGTCTGCAGGATGATGGTGATGATGAGCTGCACCACATTGCTCAGCGCGGCCCTCCGCTCGGGCTCCGGCACGGTGATCTCGTCGCGGTACTCGACCGCCGCCTCCACCACCCGGTCGCGGATCTGCTGGCCCAGCACGCGAAAGGATTCCCACTTCTCCGGCTCGGTTTTCGACAGCTCATCCACGATCCGGTAGATGCCCTGATTGGCGGCGATGGCGTCATGGATCTGCCAGGCCAGCCAGCGCAGCATGGCGCGCAGATCGCCATGGGTGCGGCGGGAGAGATCCATCCGGGCGATTTTCTCGGAGGAGGCCGCGACGAAGCGCGCGCACATTTCGTCCTTCAGCCCGTTCTTGTCGCCGAAACGGTGGTAGAACGACCCGGTGGACACCCCGCTCATGCGGATGATTTCCGACACCCGCGTGTGCACATAGCCCTTTTGGCGAAACAGCGCCTCGGCGGCCTCGAGCAGCCGCCTTTCCGAATCCGCGCTGCGATTTTGCCGCGTCGGCCGGTATCCGGCCTGTTTGCCGCCTCTGCCCGCATGGGCTGGCAGAGCATCGCAAGGTGGCGCCGATCTTCCGGCTGTTACGCTGCGCAAATCCGTCATGGTACCAGTAAATACCAATTTTTTCGTTGACACAATATTAGAATTAGAAGTTTAGTTCTAATATTCGGTTGCCCGCAGAGTTGGCGATCACGGAAAACACAGGGTCATCCATGGCCCGACAACAGCAGGGAGAAGCACATGAACAAGCACATCCTGGGCGCGGCAGGCGCCATTGCGCTGAGCCTCGTGGCGAGTGCCGCCGCCGCGCAGACCGTCATCAAGCTCGCCACCCTGGCGCCGCCCAATACGCCCTGGACCGCGCATTTCGAGGCCTGGAAGGCCAATGTGGCCGAGGCCTCGGGAGGCGAAATCGAGATCCAGATCTTCCCCTCGGGCCAGCTGGGCAACGAATTCGAGGTGTTTCGTCAGGTCCAGCGCGGGCGTATCGACGCGGGGGCATTCTCGGGCTCGGTAATCTCCGAGAACGTCCCCGAACTGGCGCTGATGTCAACGCCTTTCCTGTTTCGCGACGCGGCCACCATCGACTGCATCTATGACCGGAAGCTGGGCGAGGAATTCGCCGCGCTGGTGGAAGAAAAGGGCATGAAGTTCCTGCAATGGCAGGAGACCGGCTGGGTGCATGTCTATGCCCAGGACGACCTGTCGAATGTGGCCGATGCCGAAGGCTACAAGGTGCGCGTTTCGCCCACCCCGATCAGCCGCCTGCTCTGGAACAGCGTCGGCGCGGCCGGGGTGGAGATCCCCTATGCCGAGACCCCGGCGGCGCTGCAGACGGGCATGGTGCGCGGCGGCGAAAGCGCGGCGATTTCCTTTGTCGCCTTCGGCCTGGGCAAGGTGGCGCCGCATTTCATGCGCACCGCCCAATACCACATGGCCGGCGCCATCACCATTTCCAGCAGGAAATGGAACAGCCTGAGCGAGGAGCAGCAGCAGATCCTCATCGACAGCCTGCCGCCGGTGCAGAAGATGCGCGACACGCTCAGGGCCACCTCGGAGGCTCTGCTGGCGAAATATGCCGAGGCCGGCGGCCCGGTGCACGAGCTGAGCGAAGAGCAGCTTGACGCCTGGCGCGCCAAGGTCGAGCCGAACTGGCCCGCCTTCGTGGAAGGGCTGGGCGAGGGCGCCCAGGCCCTGTGGCCGAAGCTGATGGAAGCCAAGGCCGCCTGCGGAGAATAGGCGATGCGCGCGGCGCGGCGTTTTCTGGGTCTTCTCTTCAGGATCGAAGCGGCGGTGGCGATGCTGGCCTTTCTGGCGATATCGCTCTTGCTGATCGCCGACGTCGCGTCGCGCGAGCTTGCCGGGTCCTCCATCTGGGGGGCGCAGCGCATATCGGTCTATCTGATGATCGTCACCGGCTTTCTCGGGCTCGGCCTGGCGGCGGACCGCGGCCGCCACCTGCGCCCGCGCTTCGCCGACGGGCTGGTGCCGGCGCCGCTGGCCCCGGCGGCCGGGCGCGCCGGCTCGGCGATCATGTTCGCGGTGTTTGCCTGGTTTGCCTGGCTGGGGGTCGAATTCGTGATGACGGCCTATGAATACGGGGATCTCGCGCAGACCATCAAGGTGCCGCTGTGGACTGTCCAGCTGATCGTGCCCTATGCCTTTGCTTCCCTGGCCCTGCGCTACCTCGTGTTTGCCGTCTGGCCCGAGCTCAGACCCGCCGAGGCGGACGAATAATGCTTGCCGCCGTCATCCTGTTCGCCCTGGTCGTGGCGCTCCTGGCGCTCAGGGTCAATCTTGTCGCCGTCCTGCTGACCCTGGGCGCCTATGTGCATTTCGTCTGGGGCGAGGGAGAGGTGATCTATATCATCGAGGACATGTGGATCGCGCTGGACAAGGAAGTCCTGCTGTCGATCCCGCTGTTCCTGCTGGTGGGCGCGATCATGGGCCGTGGCGAGATCGCCCGCCGCCTGATCGACGTGATGCGCGAGATGACCGGGGCGCTTCCCGGCGGCATGGCGGTGGCGACGATCCTGACCTGCGCGGTGTTCGCCGCCATTTCCGGCTCGTCCGCCGTGACGCTGATCGCGGTGGGCTCGATCGCCTATCCCTCGCTGATCCGCGAGGGCTATGCGCGGCGCTTTTCGCTGGGCGCGCTGGCCACGGGCGGCACGCTGGGGGTGATCATCCCGCCCTCGATCCCGATGATCCTCTACGGCATCGCCACCGAGACCTCGATCGTCGATCTGTTCACCGCCGGGATCATACCCGGGCTGGTGCTGGTGGTGCTGCTGTCGGGCTACACGCTGGCGGTGAACCGCAAGCTTGCGCGCACCGGGTTTTCGCTCTCGCGCCTGCTGCGCGCGCTCCGGGCCGGGATCTGGGCCATGCTGCTGCCGGTGATCCTGCTGGGCGGCATCTATTCGGGCTATTTCTCGCCAACCGAGAGCGCGGCGGTGGCGCTGGGCTATGCGGTGGTCATCGAGATGTTCGTGCACCGCGAAATCCGGCTTGCCGACCTGCGCGAGGTGGCCATCGACACCGCCGCCATGATGGGATCGCTGTTTCCGATCCTGGCCATCGCGCTGTCGATCAACCTGCTTCTGACCACCCACCAGGTGCCCGCCGCCCTGACCGCGTGGATGAGCGGCATGATCACCTCGAAATTCACCTTCCTGATCGTGATCAACATCCTGCTCTTGCTGGTGGGCATGGTCATGGACATGGTCTCGGCCATCCTGATCCTGGCCCCGATCCTGCTGGTTCTGGGGCGCGCCTATGGCATCGACCCGGTGCATCTGGGCATCATCATGACGGTGAACCTCGAAATCGGCCTGCTGACCCCGCCCGTGGGCATGAACCTGATCGTTGCCATGACCGCCCTGCGCGAGGATTTCGGCCTGATCGTGCGCGGCGTGCTGCCCTTCATCGCGGTGATGCTGGTGGGGCTGGCGCTGATCACCTTTGTCCCGCAACTGTCCCTTTTCCTCGTGAGATGACGAAAGGCCTGGCCCATGAGC
This sequence comes from Paracoccaceae bacterium, assembly GCA_026997055.1. GTDB lineage: Bacteria > Pseudomonadota > Alphaproteobacteria > Rhodobacterales > Rhodobacteraceae > JAAEUB01. Next base: position 4,589 of record JALWJU010000219.1, read on the forward strand.
GACCCGATCTGGCAATGGACCGCGACCCGCACCGCGCAGGCGATCCGCGCGCGCGAGGTCTCGGCGCTGGAAGTCACCCGCGCGCATCTCGCACGCATGCAGGCGGTCAACCCGCGGCTCAATGCGGTGGTGGTCGATCTGAGCGACGAGGCGCTTGCCGCCGCCGAGGACGCCGACCGGGCATTGGCGCGCGGTGACGAGCCGGGTCCGCTGCACGGAGTGCCGGTCACCGTCAAGATCAACGTGGATTACCGGGGCCAGGCCAATTCCAACGGCATCGCGGCGATGAAGGACCTGATCGCGCCAATCGACAGCCCGGTGGTGGGCAACCTGCGCCGCGCAGGCGCGATCGTGCTGGGGCTGACCAATACGCCCGAATTCTCCCTGCGCGCGGTGACCGACAACCCGCTCCACGGGCTGACCCTGAATCCGTGGGACGCGGCCATCACCTGCGGCGGCTCCTCCGGCGGGGCGGGGGCGGCGCTGGCCGCGGGCATCGGCGCGCTGGCCCATGGCAACGATATCGGCGGCTCGCTGCGCTGGCCGGCCCATTGCAACGGCGTGGCCACGATCCGCCCGACCCTGGGGCGGGTGCCGGCTTACAACGAAACCGCGAGCGCCGAGCGCCCCATCGCCGCGCAGCTTTTCTCGGTCCAGGGGCCGATGGCGCGCTCGGTGGCCGACCTGCGGCTGGCGCTCGAGGTGATGCGCCGGGGGGACGCG
>JALWJU010000220.1 GCA_026997055.1 Paracoccaceae bacterium
CTTCGGGCATGGGGAACTGGCGCGCGCGCTGGGCGCGACGGCGGCGGGCGAGATGATCCGCACCGAGCGCGCGGCGATCGACCTTGTGGCCGAGCTCCTCGAAACCCACGCGATCGAGGCCGACCGGCACTCGGACGGCGAAGTGGTGCTGGCCCACCGCCCCCGCGCCATGCGGGAACTCGAAGAGGAAGGCGAGATCCTCGCCGCCCACGGCATCGAAACCCGCCTGCTGAGCAAGGGAGACCTCAACGAGCGCGGCATGGCCGGGCCGTTTCACGGCGGACTGCATGTGCGCGCGGGCTTCGCGCTCGAGCCCGGCAAATACGCGCGCGGGCTCGCGCGTGCCGCCCGAAAGGCCGGAGCCGATATCCGCGCCCACAGCCCGGTCACCGGGATCAGCCGCGAGGCCAGCCGCTTCCGCCTGACCACCCCCCGGGGCAGCCTCACCGCCCGGCGCCTGATCGTCGCCACCAACGGCTATTCCTCCGAAGACATCCCCCCCGCGCTCGCCGGGCGCTACCTGCCGCTCCAGTCCAACATCATCGTCACCCGCCCGCTCAGCCCCGACGAGCGCGAGGCGGCGGGCTGGACCAGCGACACCATGGCCTATGACAGCCGCATCCTGCTGCATTACTTCCGCCTGCTGCCCGACGGGCGCTTCCTGTTCGGCCGGCGCGGCGCGCTCACCGCCGGGCCACGGGCGCAGGCGCGGATGCGCAGGGCGGTGCTGCGCCATTTCCACGCCATGTTCCCGGCCTGGCGCATGGTGGAGGCGGAGCATTTCTGGTCCGGCTTCGTCAGCCTCGCCCGTGACCGCCTGCCCCATATCGCCCCGATCGAGGGCTGGGACGGCGCCTGGGCGGCGATGAACTGGCACGGAAACGGAGTCGCCCTGGCCACCTGGGGCGGCCGGCAGGCGGCCCGCACCGCGCTCGATGGCGCCCCCGTCCCGGCCGCCATGGCACGGCCCCTGCCGCGCTTCCCGCTCGGGCGTGCACGCCGCGCCCTGCTCTACCCGGCCCTTGCCTGGTACGCCCTCAGAGACAGGTTCTGACCCCCCGCGCAGTCCCGCGCCCGGGTTTTCCGCGAAAATCGGGGGCAGGGGCAGGTCGTGGCCGCTGGCTGTGGCGGCCGCGTTCAGGCCGGCTTTTGCCGCTCGACGATATCCGGGAATTTCGCATCCGGCAGGTGTCGGTCACAGCGGCCAGAACAGCAGGATCGCCGGGATCGAGACCGCGACGACAAGGATCTCCAGCGGCAGACCCATGCGCCAGTAATCGCCGAATCGGTAGCCGCCGGGGCCGAGGATCAGGGTATTGTTCTTGTGGCCGATCGGGGTGAGGAAGGCGCAGGAGGCGGCAATCGCCACCGCCATCAGGAACGGATCCGGGCTGACGCCCAGCGCCCGGGCCATTTCGATACCTATGGGGGCGGCGACGATGGTGGTGGCGGTATTGTTCAGCACGTCCGAGAGGCTCATGGTCACCACCATCAGCACGGTCAGGATCGCCCAGGGCGGCAGGCCCTCGGTGAGGCCGATCAGCCAGCCGGCGATCAGCTCGGTGCCGCCGGAGCTTTCCAGCGCCGCGCCCAGCGGGATCATGCTGCCCAAGAGCACCACCACCGGCCAGGAGATGTGGTCGTAGATTTCCGCCAGCGGCAGGATGCCGGCGAGCACATAGGCCACCACCACCAGCCCCAGCGCCACCGGCAGGTAGAGGAGGCCGAAGCTCGCTGCCGCCACCGCCGCGGCGAACAGGCCTATGGCCAGCCACACCTTGCGGTTCACGGTCACCGCAAGGCCGCGCTCGGCCAGCGGCAGCGCGCCGAGCCATTCGGTGACTTCCGCCTCCGAGCCCTCCGGGACCAGCAGGAGCAGGATGTCGCCTGCGCGGATGCGTGTCTTGCGCAGGGCGCCGCTGATGCGCCGGCCCGAGCGCGAAATCCCCATCAGTACCGCCCGCCTGCGCCAGTTGAGACCGATCGCCTGGGCTGACTTGCCCTCGATGCGCGCGCCCTCGGGCACCACCACCTCGATCTTGGAGAGCCCCGCGCCCTCGGCCCTGAGGCGCTCTTCGCGCTTCTGGTCGGCAAAGGCGAGGTCGAGGGCGGCGCGAAACTCGTCCAGCGCCTCGGGGCTGGCCTCCAGCACCAGCGTATCCCCGGCCTCGAGCCGGGTATTGCGCTGAGTGCCGTAGCGGCGCTTGCCGTCGCGGATCAGGCCGAGAATGGCGACATCGCTCTGCTCGGCGGCCTCGTCGAGCGCGTGCAGACGCTGACCGATCAGCTTCGAGCCCCCGGGCACGGTGAGTTCGGCCAGATAGGTGCCGTATTTCGCCATCGGGTCGCGCCCTTCCTCGCCGCCCTCGGGGCGCGGGATCAGCCGCCAGCCGACCAGCGACACGAAGGCAAGGCCGGCCAGCGCCGTGACGCCCCCCACCGGGGCAAAGTCGAACATCGCGAAAGGCGTGCCCAGCGCATCTTCGCGGATCGCGGCGATGATGATGTTGGGGGGCGTTCCGATCAGCGTGACCATGCCGCCGAGGATGGTGGCGAAAGAGAGCGGCATCAGGCTGAGCCCCGGCGCGCGGCCGGCCTTGCGCGCGGTCTGGATATCGACCGGCATCAAGAGCGCCAGCGCGGCGACATTGTTCATGAAGGCCGAGAGCAGCCCGCCGATCGCCCCCATCAGCGCGATATGGGCACCCAGCGCGCGGGTGGAATCGACCAGCGTGCGGGTGATCAGGAGCACCGCCCCCGAACGCACCAGCCCGGCCGAGACCACCAGCACCAGCGCCACGACGAGGGTCGCCGGGTGGCCGAAACCGTCAAAGGCGTGCTTGGCCGGCACCACCCCCAGCACCACGCCCGCCATCAGCGCGCCAAAGGCCACGAGATCGTAGCGCAGGCGCCCCCAGAGCAGCAGGGCAAAGACCGCGCCAAACAGGGAAAACAGGATGATCTGATCGCTGGTCATGGGGATTGGTAACGTGCCGGGCGGGATATTGCCAGAGCGGTTCTGCCGGGCCTGTCCCGGCGGCCCGGGCGACATCTTGCAGGGAAATCGGAGACAGAGGGCTGCAAGGGCAGATCAGCGAAACGTGAAAAGCCCGGGCCGGAGCCCGGGCTTTCCCTCCCTGTCAGGCTGTGCCTGGCTCAGTTGGTGAATTCGGGATAGGCTTCCATCCCCAGTTCGGCCACGTCGAGCCCGTTGATCTCCTCCTCTTCGGAGACCCGGATGCCGACGGTCAGCTTCAGCAGCATCCACACGATCAGCGACACGACGAAGACGAAGACGCCGACGATGACGATGGACTTGAGCTGCACCAGGTAGCTGGCGCTGTCATTGGTCAGCGGCACGACCATGGTGCCGAAGATGCCGGCAAACAGGTGCACGGGAATGGCGCCCACGGCGTCGTCGATCTTCAGCTTGTCGAGGAAAGGCACCGCGAAGACCACGATCGCCCCGCCCACGGCGCCGATCAGGGTCGCCATGCCCAGACTCGGGGTCAGCGGCTCGGCGGTGATCGACACGAGGCCGGCCAGGGCGCCGTTGAGCACCATGGTCAGGTCCACCTTCTTGTAGAGCAGCTGGGTCAGGATCAGGGCCGCGATGGCGCCACCGGCGGCTGCCGTGTTGGTATTGGCCATGATGCGGCTGATATCGGCGACGTTACCGGCGGTATCCATGTAGAGCTGCGAGCCGCCGTTGAAGCCGAACCAGCCCAGCCACAGGATGAAGGTGCCCAGGGTGGCAAGCGTCAGGTTCGAGCCCATGATCGGCTGGATCTTGCCATCCTTGCGGTACTTGCCCAGCCGCGGCCCCAGCACCAGCGCGCCCGCGAGCGCCGCCCAGCCGCCGACCGAATGCACCACCGTCGAGCCGGCGAAATCCTGAAAGCCCATCGCGTCGAGGAAGCCACCGCCCCATTTCCAGCTCGCCTGCACCGGGTAGATCAGCGCCACCAGCACGACGATGAAGGTCAGGAACGGCCACAGCTTGATCCGCTCGGCCAGGGTGCCCGAGACGATCGAGGCGGTGGTGGCGCAGAACATCAGCTGAAAGAAGAAGTCCGAGCCCACCGAGGCATAGGTGAGGTCGGTCTGGGTGTCGGCCAGCCCCACCGCCTCGAGCACCGCCGGGCTGAAGGCGCCCAGCATCCCGTCGATGGTCCAGCCGTCGCCGGGATACATCAGGTTGTAGCCGATCGCGTAGTAGAGCACCGCGGCAATGGAAAACAGCGCGATATTCTTGGTCAGCTGCATGGTCACGTTCTTGGAGCGCACGAGGCCGGCCTCGAGCATGGCGAAGCCCGCCGCCATCCACATGACCAGAAAGCCGGTCACCAGGAACATGAAGGTGGTGAAGATATAGCCGATCTCCTCGTTGGGCGGCGTCATGTCCGCCTCCTGGGCAAGGCCCAGGCTCGGCAGCAGCGCCGCGCCCATGGCCAGAGTGATGAACTTGGTCAGTCGCATGTCGTTTCCCCTCATCCGCTCAGATAGCGTCTTCGTTGGTTTCGCCGGTGCGCACGCGCAGCGCGCTTTCCACATCCAGCACGAATATCTTGCCGTCGCCGATCTTGCCGGTATTGGCGGTCTTGGCGATGGTCTCGACCACCTGTTCGGCCATGTCGGCGCCGACCACGATCTCGAGCTTCACCTTGGGCAGGAAATTCACCGAATATTCCGCACCCCGGTAGATCTCGGTATGGCCCGCCTGGGCGCCGAAACCCTTGATCTCGGTTACCATCATCCCGCGCACGCCGATCCCGGTCAGGGCCTCGCGCACATCCTCAAGCTTGAACGGCTTGATCGTTGCAATGATCATCTTCACGTTCGTTCCCCCTCTTTTGCCTCGGGATAGGGCGGAACCCCTGTCCCGCCGGATGCGCCGAAACAAATGCCTGCCGGCCATCCGGGCAACAGAACCGCCTGTTTTTCAGCCCCTGAATCGCGGATTCGCCACAAATCCCGCGTCTGCGCGCAGGTTTGCTCATTTTTTAGGCACTCCGGATACGACCGCACCCCCCTTTCAGTCTCCACATTCCCCCCGCATCGGGTTACAAGGAGAGAAAGTCGAAAACAGGTTCCGGCGCGGCAACGGCGGCAAATCGCCAGGCAAACGGGCAGGCAAACGGGCAGGAAAGAGCATGAGCGGATCAGGCAGGAAACGCCCGCCTCTGGTAGCCGACAGGCGCTATCCGGCAACCTCCCCCAGGCCGCGCAATGCCGCAATCCCCCCCCGCAAATCGCAGGGCCAGCAAAAACCGCGAAAGCCGAAAAAAGCCGCGCGCAAGCCCCGCGC
>JALWJU010000221.1 GCA_026997055.1 Paracoccaceae bacterium
GCGATCATGGCCGGGCTCGGGGCGCTGCTCGCCTGCCCGGTCGAGCCGGTCGAAGCGGTCGGGCTCGACGGCGACATGCTGGAGGCGCAGGCCTTCGCCCATCTGGCGGTGCGGGTGGCGCGCGGCCTGCCGACTTCGGCACCGGGCACGACCGGGGTGGCGGCGGCTATCGGGGGCGGCACGCTGCACCGGCCCGCCGGCGCAAGGTCCGAACGCGACCGCTAATCGCTCCGCGATGTCGTTTCCGGGCGCGACCGGCCCTGGGCGGGCGCCCAGCATCGGCGCGACAGGCACGAACGGGACGGACAGGCGCGATGCGACAGGTACTTCAGGCCTCCTGGGCGCTGCTGCTGGGGATGATGCTCCTGCAGGTGGGCAATGGCGTGCAGGGCACGCTGCTGGGGATTCGCGGCGCGCTGGAGGGATTTTCGACCTTTCAGATGTCGCTGGTCATGTCGGGCTATTTCGCGGGCTTTCTCGGCGGCTCGCTGATCGCGCCGCGCCTGATCCGCCGGGTCGGGCATCTGAGGGTCTTCGCGGCTCTGGGCTCGCTGATCTCGGCGGTGCTGATCCTCTACCCGGCGCTCACCGATGCCTGGATCTGGGTCGGGCTCAGGGTGGCGATCGGCTTCTGCTTCTCCGGGGTCTATGTGACCGCCGAAAGCTGGCTCAACAATGCCGCCGGCAACGAAACCCGCGGCCAGGCGCTCTCGCTCTATGTGGTGGTGCAGCTCGTCGGCATCATCACCGCGCAGGGGCTGGTGGCGCTGGGGGATCCGTCGGGCTTCATCCCCTTCATCGTGCCCTCGGTGCTGGTCTCGATCGCCTTTGCGCCGATCCTGCTGTCGGTCAGCCCGACCCCGGCCATCGACGGCGGCGGGACGATGAGCTTCGCCGCGCTCTACCGGGCCTCGCCGCTGGGCTTTGTCGGCATGTTCCTGCTGGGAGGCGTGTTTGCGGGCCTGTTCGCCATGGCCTCGGTCTATGGCGCCGAGGCGGGGCTGAGCGTGGGCGAGATCTCGGGCTTCGTGTCGATGATCTTTGTCGGCGGGCTGGTGCTGCAATTCCCCATCGGCTGGGTGTCGGACCGGATGGACCGGCGCGGGCTGATCCTGCTGGTCGCCGCCGCCGGGGCGCTGGCGGCGCTGGTGCCGATGGCTTCGACCGACTACCGGGTGCTGCTGGGGGCTGCGTTTCTGCTCGGCGGGCTGGCCAACCCGCTCTATGCGCTGCTGGTGGCCCATGCCAATGACTACCTCGCGCCCGAAGACATGGCGGCGGCCTCTTCCGGGCTGGTCTTTGTCAACGGGCTGGGGGCGATCGCCGGCCCGCTTGTCATCGGCTGGGTGATGCAGAAGGCGGGGCCGGGCGGGTTCTTTGCCTGCCTGTCGGCGCTTCTGCTGCTGCTGGTGGCCTATGGGCTGTGGCGGACGACCCGGCGCGCGGCCCCCGATCTGGAGGAGCAGGGCGCCTTCGTGACCCTGCCCCCGGCGGCGGCCTCGGTGGCCATGGACATGGCCCAGGAGGTCTATGCGGAAGCGGCTGAAGCCGCGGAAAGCGCGCCGGAGGGGGAGGGCGCGGGGTGTTAACGCTATCTTCATTGAAATATTCGCAAAAATACTTGCGTGATTTTGAATTTTTTGTAACGTCGATTCGAGAGGCAGTGGCGACGGTGACACGGCTGCAGGTGACGCGGCTGTAGCGGCTGTAACGGAGTACGGGCATGTCCGAAGCTGAAGCAGTTCTGGCCTTCTGGCTGGACGAGGTGGGTCCCGGGGGCTGGTATCAAGGCGACCCGGCACTGGACAGGGAGATCCGGGAACGCTTCCTGGAGACCTGGGAACGGGCACGCGAGGGAGCGCTCGCGCTCTGGCTGACCTATCCCTCGGGGGTGCTGGCCTATATCATCGTCACCGACCAGTTTTCCCGCAACATGTTCCGTGACGATCCGCGTGCCTACGCCACCGACCGGGCAGCGCTGGCGGCGGCCAAATGCGCAATCCGCAAGGGCTGGGACATGCGCATCGACGAGCCGGCGCGGCAGTTTTTCTACATGCCGCTGATGCATTCGGAGAACCTGGTGGATCAGGACCGCTGCGTGCGGCTGATGTATACGCGGATGCCCGAGACCGGCGCGCGGAATCTGCTCCATGCCAAGGTCCATCGCGAGGTGATCCGCCTGTTTGGCCGCTTTCCCTATCGCAACGAAACCCTTTCGCGCAAATCCACCGCCCCCGAAGAAGCCTTTGCCGACGAGGGCGGCTATCGTGCGATCCTGCAGCGGCTGAGCGCCTGACGCTCCCGACCGGCTCTTTTCCGGCGATGCCGGCGCCGTGCGGGCCCCGGGCACGGGGCGGGCGGCAGCATGTGCCGGCGATGCGCTGGCTTGTTGCCGCCTCTGAAAAAGTAGTTTAACATCAAACTACATTTTCAGGAGGGCCGTTCATGGGCAGCGCATCGCAGGATCTCATCGTCATTGGCGCCGGGCCGGGGGGCTATGTGGCCGCCATTCGCGCCGCCCAGCTGGGGCTTTCCGTTACCGTGGTCGAGCGCGAACATCTGGGCGGAATCTGCCTCAACTGGGGCTGCATCCCGACCAAGGCGCTGCTGCGCTCGGCCGAGGTCTATCAGCTGATGGGGCGGGCGGCGGAATTCGGCCTCTCGGCGGAAAAGACCGGCTTCGACCTCGAAAAGGTGGTGGCGCGATCGCGTAAGGTGGCGGGGCAGCTGGCGGCCGGGGTCGGGCATCTGCTGAAAAAGAACAAGGTCCGCGTGGTCATGGGCGAGGCCCGCCTGGCCGGACCCGGCGAGGTGGTGGTCAGGACCGGGAAGGGCGAAGAGCGCCTCAAAGCGGCGCATGTGATCCTCGCCACCGGTGCGCGCGCGCGTGAGCTGCCGGGGCTCGAGGCCGATGGCAAGCAGGTCTGGAGCTACAGGCACGCGCTCAACCCGCCGCATATGCCAAGGCGCCTGCTGGTCATCGGATCGGGGGCGATCGGGATAGAGTTCGCGAGCTTTTTCAATGCCCTGGGGGCTGATGTTACGGTAGTCGAGGTAATGGACCGGGTGCTGCCGGTGGAGGACGAGGAAATCAGCGCGTTCGCCCTGAAGGCCTTCCGCAAGCACGGAATGAAGGTGCTGACCGGCGCCGTGGTCAGGCAGCTTGACCGCGCGCCCGGCAAGGTCACCGCCCATATCGAGGCGGGCGGCAAGCTCGACAAGCATGAATTCGATACCGTGATCAGCGCGGTCGGGATCGTGGGCAATGTCGAGGGGCTGGGGCTCGAGGCGCTGGGGGTCAGGATCGACCGAACCCATGTGGTGGTGGACGAATATTGTCGCACCGGCATCGAGGGGCTCTATGCGATCGGCGATATTGCCGGGCCGCCCTGGCTCGCCCACAAGGCCAGCCATGAGGGCGTGATGGTGGCCGAGATGATCGCCGGCGAGAACCCGCATCCGGTGCGCCCCGAGAGCATTCCCGGCTGCACCTATTGCCAGCCGCAGGTGGCTTCGGTGGGGCTGACCGAGGCCGAGGCGCGCGAAGCGGGGCATGAGGTGCGGGTGGGGCGCTTTCCCTTCATCGGCAATGGCAAGGCGATTGCCCTTGGGGAGGCCGAGGGGCTGGTCAAGACCGTGTTTGACGCGCGTACCGGCGAGCTTCTGGGGGCGCACATGATCGGTGCCGAGGTGACCGAGATGATCCAGGGCTATGTGGTCGGGCGCAGGCTGGAGACCACCGAAGCCGAACTGATGCAGACAGTCTTTCCGCATCCGACCCTGTCGGAAACCATGCACGAATCGGTGCTCTCGGCTTACGGGCGGGCGCTGCATATCTGAACCCGGCACATTAAAAACCCGCGCCCCGAAAGGGCGCGGGTAGATTTGCGCGATCGCGCTGGAGGGAAGGGATCAGGCGCGCACGATATTGCCGCCGGCCATCTGCCAGTGGCCCAGCCCGCCGATATTGTGGACTTCCCGGAAGCCCAGCGACTGCATCAGCCGTGCCGCCATGCCCGAACGCGCGCCCGAGGCGCAGTAGATGGCCACGGGTCTGTCAGTGGAAAGCTCCGGGTGGAAATCGGGGCTGGACGGATCGGCCTGCATGCGCAGGATCGACAGCGGGATGTGCAGCGCGCCTTCGGCCTTCCCGGTCATGGCCAGTTCATTGTGGTCGCGCACGTCGATCACGGTGATTTCGCCCGCAGCGGCCTTGGAGACGATCTCCTGGGGGTTCAGGCGAGGGGCGGCAGGAGCCGCGGGGCGGCCGGTCATGAAATTGAACATCTGTTGCTATCCTTGTTCGCGTCAGCGCGAGGCGCGCTGGTTTCGGTTGTAAGATATCCTGGCGGCAGAATCATCTGCCGAAGGTTGCCTTCAATATATTCGATATTTTGAATGTGACAAGGGGGGCGCGGAAATTTCTCCGAATACTCGCAGGCAGGGGCGGGCAGGCCGGCGGTCAGCCCCCGGGGGCATGGCGATCCTGGCCGGGTCGCGATCTGCCCCATGAATCCGGATGCGTCCGCCCCCAGAAGCCCGCGGGTCGTTTCTGGGGCGCGCCTGCCGGAGCGGGGGCGGGAAGCAGGCGTGGCACGGGGGTCTCCGGGCAGATCGTCTCAGGGGGCAGGGCGCGAACGATTCCCCGGCATATCCCGATCCGGCCATTTTCCGGGTTGCGGCTCTTCGGCGTCAATATTCCCTTTTCGTTCTCATTTTCCATTGGCGCGGCCTCTTATATGCCCTATCTCTTGAGAAACCGTTAAGAGGCGCCCATGGCCGAGCAAAAGTTCATCCGCGTGCGCGGTGCGCGCGAGCATAATCTCAAGTCGGTGGACGTGGACATCCCCCGCGACCGGCTGGTGGTCATCACCGGGCTTTCGGGCTCGGGCAAGTCGTCGCTTGCCTTCGACACCATCTATGCCGAGGGGCAGCGCCGCTATGTGGAATCGCTCTCGGCCTATGCGCGCCAGTTCCTCGACATGATGGAAAAGCCCGATCTCGACCATATCGAGGGCCTCAGCCCGGCGATTTCCATCGAGCAGAAGACCACCTCCAAGAATCCGCGCTCCACCGTCGGCACGGTGACCGAGATCTACGACTATCTGCGCCTGCTGTTCGCGCGTGCCGGTACGCCCTACAGCCCGGCCACCGGCAAGCCGATCGAGGCCCAGCAGGTGCAGGACATGGTGGACCGGATCATGGCGCTCCCGGAGGGCACGCGCGGCTACCTGCTGGCTCCGGT
>JALWJU010000222.1 GCA_026997055.1 Paracoccaceae bacterium
GGGGCGGGCCGCGCTTCGCGCGGCGGATTTGAGGCCTCCGGCGGGGATATTTGTGGCAAGAGGAAGGGGGCCGGCGCCGGGAAAGGGCTCAGGCGGCGGGGCTCAGGCGGCTGCGGGCGGTCGGGATCAGGGTGAGGTCCGGGCCGGGCCCGTGGTGGGCGATGCGGTAATTCTGTCCGCCGTGGCTGAAGCTCTGGCGGGTGCGCAGGCCGGGATCGCTGCGCGCGGCCTCCAGGAAGGCAAGGGCGGCGGCGCGCCCGGTGGCGAAGTCGATATCGAGCAGGTGCAGTTGCAGCCGGTAGCCGAGCAGGTCCGCGGCCCCGGCCAGTTCGAGCGCCGGCAGGCGCCGCGGGCCGATGCTGGCGGGGCGAGGGGCGACCAGCAATTGTTCGGGCAGTTCTTCGGGCGTCTGTCCCGCCTGCAGGGGGGCGAGCGCCTGGTCGGCATGGAGCAGCCCGGTGGGGCGCCAGAGCAGGCCCCGGAGGGAAAGGTCGGGGGCGATGGCGGCGATGGCGGCGAGCAGCAGGCGGGGCAGGGGCGTGGTGGCGCTGGCGTCGCGGTCGGAAGCGGGGCGCGGGCCGAGGCTCAGGCGCAGGCTCAGATGGGCCTCGTGATGGGCGATCAGACGCAGCATCTCGGCGCGTTCGCCCGGCGGGGTGAAGGGGGCGATGGCGCGGTGAAAATGCGCGGCTCCCAGCGGAAAGGGGCGGATGGCCAGGCCGAGGAAGCCGCCGGGAATGCGCAGCGTCAGCAGGTGCGGATGCGGCTGGCGCGCGGCGTGCGGCTCTGCGGCATCTTCGCCCAGGGCTTGCAGGGCTTGCAGCGCCCGGGCGGCGAGCCTGTCGGCGGGCGCCTCGGGGGGGCGGCTGAGCAGCAGGTCGGCGCGTGCGCTGCGGGCCGGCCCGGCGGGGCCGGTTGCGGCACCGGCGGCGAATTCTCCGGGCGAAAGGCAAACCATCTGCGCAACCTCCTGAACAACCACGCCGGCGATCCTGGCGGGGCAATGGGGAGGTTTTACGGCATGAATCGTTCGATTTGGTGAATCGGCTCGGATTCTTGCCGGTGATCCGGGGCCTGCGGCGCCCGGTTTTTCTGCGAAAAATCGTCTCCCCGCGCGGGGGCGCAAGCGCGAAAAGGGCGCCGTCCCGGGCGCCCTTTTGCTTCAATTTCGTTTCGTATTATCCTGAATCAGCAGGAATAATACAGCTTGAACTCGACCGGGTGCGGGGTGTGCTCGTATTCGTACACCTCTTCCCACTTGAGTTCCATGTAGCCTTCGATCTGGTCCTTGGTGAAGACATCGCCGGCGAGCAGGAAGTCGTGATCTTCCTCCAGCGCCTCGAGCGCTTCGCGCAGGGATGCGCAGACCGTGGGGATGCCCTCGAGCTCTTCGGGCGGCAGGTCGTAGAGGTTCTTGTCCTGGGCCGGGCCGGGGTCGATCTTGTTCTTGATCCCGTCGAGGCCGGCCATCAGCAGGGCCGAGAAGGCGAGGTAGGGATTCGCCGCCGGGTCGGGGAAGCGGGCCTCGACGCGCTTGGCCTTGGGGCTTTCGGTCCACGGGATGCGCACGCAGCCGGAGCGGTTGCGGGCCGAATAGGCGCGCAGCACCGGGGCCTCGAAGCCGGGGATCAGGCGCTTGTAGGAGTTGGTCGAGGGGTTGGTGAAGGCGTTGAGCGCCTTGGCGTGCTTGAGGATGCCGCCGATGAACCACAGCGCCTCCTGGGAGAGGTCGGCATATTTGTCGCCGGCAAAGAGCGGCTTGCCGTCCTTCCAGATCGACATGTTGCAGTGCATCCCGGTGCCGTTGTCGCCGGCGATCGGCTTGGGCATGAAGGTGGCGGACTTGCCATAGGCCTGGGCCACGTTGTGGATCACATACTTGTATTTCTGCAGGTTGTCGGCCTGGCGGGTGAGGCTGTCGAAGACCAGCCCCAGCTCGTGCTGGCAGGAGGCGACTTCGTGGTGATGCTTGTCCACCTTCATGCCGATCGCCTTCATGGTCGAGAGCATTTCCGAGCGGAGGTCCTGGGCGTCGTCCACCGGGTTCACCGGGAAATAGCCGCCCTTGACGCCGGGGCGGTGGCCGGTATTGCCCATTTCGTATTCGGTGTCGGTGTTCCAGGCGGCGTCGGTGGCATCGACCTCGTAGGAGACCTTGTTCATGCCCACATTGTAGCGCACGTCGTCAAACAGGAAGAACTCCGCCTCGGGGCCGAAATAGGCCACGTCGCCGATGCCGGAAGCCTTGAGGTAGGCCTCGGCCTTCTCGGCGGTGGAGCGCGGGTCGCGCTCATAGGCCTCGCCGGTATCGGGCTCGACGATGGAGCAGTGCAGCGCCAGGGTCTTTTCGGCATAGAAGGGGTCCAGATAGGCGCTGTCGGGATCGGGCATCAGCTTCATGTCGCTGGCCTCGATCGACTTCCAGCCGGCAATCGAGGAGCCGTCGAACATGAAGCCTTCCTCGAGGAAATCCTCGTCCACCTGGTCGGCCATGACGGTCACATGCTGCAGCTTGCCGCGCGGGTCGGTAAAGCGGATGTCCACATAGGCCACATCCTCATCCTTGATGGTCGCAAGAACGTCCTTGATGCTCATTTTCTGGTCCTTCTGTTGCAGATTCGTGAGGGGCCACGCCTATACGGCGTCAAGCCCCGTTTCCCCGGTGCGGATGCGCACCGCCTGTTCGATCTCGGAGACGAAGATCTTGCCGTCGCCGATCTTGTCGGTATTGGCGGCCTCGACAATGGCCTCGATCGCGGCATCCACCATGTCGGTGGGCAGCACCACCTCGATCTTCACCTTGGGCAGGAAATCGACCACATATTCGGCCCCGCGATAGAGCTCGGTATGACCCTTCTGGCGACCGAAACCCTTGACCTCGATCACGCTGAGACCCGAAACGCCGATATCCTGCAGCGCTTCCTTCACCTCGTCGAGCTTGAACGGCTTGATGATCGCTTCGATCTTTTTCATGGAGATTCTCCCAAGGCCCCGTGCTGAGGCCAGAGACCACTTTCGCCGGGGCGGGGCAATCGGATAGGATGGGCGGGCCGGGGGGCGGTGCGGTTTTTTGCAGCATTTGCCCAAATATTAGGCAACATGCGTTATATTTGCGCAGAAGTGAATCGGAGATCCCATGAGCGAACTTCTCACCGCCGAGGAAATGCGCACCGCCGAGCGCGCGGCAATCGACGCCGGCACCGTGAGCGGGCTGGAACTGATGGAGCGCGCGGGCAAGGGCGTGGTCGCGGCGATGGGCGAGGAATGGCCGCGCCTTGCCGCCCGCCCGCATCGCGCGGCAATCCTCTGCGGGCCGGGCAACAATGGCGGCGACGGCTTCGTGGTCGCGCGCCTGCTCAGACAGGCGGGCTGGTCGGTCGAGACCTTCCTGTTCGGCGATCCGGCCCGCCTGCCGCCGGATGCGCGCGCCAATCACGACGCCTGGCGCGCCCTCGGCCCGGTGCGGCCGGCCTGTGCGGGCGAGGCCGCCGCCGCCATGGCCGATTGCGACCTGCTGGTGGACGCGCTGTTCGGCACCGGACTTGCGCGCCCGATCGAAAGCCCCTGCCTGCATGAGTGGTTCGCCCGCTTCGATGCGGCGGCAGAGACCATCCCCGAGCACGCCCGCCCGGCGACGCTGGCCATCGACCTGCCCTCGGGGCTTCACGCCGACAGCGGCGAAATCCTCGGCGCGGCCCCGAAAGTGGCCCTCACCGTCACCTTCCACCGCATGAAACGCGGCCACCGCATCGGCGCGGGGCCCGAATATTGCGGCCGCGTGGTGGTCAAGGATATCGGGCTGTGATCTTCCTCTTGCCGTAAATATCCCCGCCGGAGGCCTCAAATGTACAAGCCGCCACGCCAGATCACCCGCGATACCATCGACCTCAAGCGCCTCGCCAAGACCCCCGAGGCACACAAATACACCCACGGCCACGCGCTGATCCTGTCGGGCGGACCCGGGCGGGGCGGCGCGGCGCGGCTGGCGGCGCGTGCGGCGCTCAGGATCGGCGCCGGGCTCGTGACCCTGGGCGTGCCCCATGACGCGCTGGCCGAGAACGCGGCGCAGGTGACGGCGATCATGCTGCGCGAAATCGGCGATGCGGGGGCGCTGGCGCGGGCGCTGGAAGATACGCGCCTCAACGCGCTCTGCCTCGGCCCGGGGCTGGGTCTCGAGCGGGCGCGCGCACTGGTGCCGGTGGCGCTGGCCACGCGCCGGGCCTGCCTGCTCGATGCGGATGCCCTCACCTCGTACATGAAAAATCCACCCGAACTATTTGAAATCATGCATGAAAACTGCGTAATCACCCCGCATGAGGGCGAATTCGCCCGACTGTTTGGAGACCTCTCCGCCCGGCTCGCCACGGATCGGCCGGGCGCGGTGCGCGCGGCAGCGGAGCGCGCCGGCGCCGTAGTGCTGCTCAAGGGACCGGAGACGGTTATCGCCACGCCGGACGGGGACTGCGCCATTCACGGCGCCATCGGCCCGCGTGCCGTCCCGTGGCTGGCGACAGCAGGTGCGGGCGACGTGCTCGCGGGCTTTCTCGCCGGCCTCCTGGCGCGGGGCTTCGCGCCGGAAGAAGCCGCCGCAACCGGCACGTTCCTGCACGCCGAATGCGCCCGCTCCTTCGGCCCGGGCCTCATCGCCGAGGACCTGCCGGAGGAGCTTCCCGGGGTCTTTCGCGCCCTGGGGCTGTTTCGCGCCCTGGGGCTGCAGGCCCGCAGCCGGTGAATCCGGCCGGCCGGGCCCGGAGGCGGAACCGCGCTGACCGCAGGGTACATGGTTCCCGAGGACCTGTATGTACAGGTGGGCGCCAGGTAACCGGGCCACGACCCGGACAGAGCCAGCTCCCTCGGATTTGTTTAAGGCCGCTGGAACGTCACCCGTTGCGCGAAAGGCAGAACCGCCACCTCCCAGATAGGTGCGCCGGATCGGTTTGGCAAGGCGGCGCGGCCATGTCATCCCGGCCCTTTCGGTATTCGCTTCCGTCTGTCGCGACCATGCAGGCGCACTGCCTTCCGAAGCCGCCAGCTCATCTGGCCGGTCTCTCAGCCTGCCTGAATCACCCCGGCGGCCAGGTAGAAGACCAGTGCCGGGCCCAGTGCCATCCCCATGGGGAAGTCTCTGCGCTCCCAGCTTTCCCAGTCCGGGAAGGCCCGGCGCAGCGCGGCCATGCGCCGCAGCGCGCGGTGCAGCACGAAGGCGGCCAGCAGCGTCGCCGCCATGAG